>CAZZDI010000018.1:0-27310 GCA_964653155.1 uncultured Flavobacteriaceae bacterium
GAAGTGCCGACCGTGTGGAAATGTTCGAGGAATACAAGGCCAACCGAGACGAAACGCCCGAGGCCATAAAAGTGGCCGTGCCCTACATTCAGGAGATTTTAAAAGCCATGCACATTCCCATTATGGTGAAGGAAGGTTTTGAAGCCGACGACGTTATTGGCACCCTCTCCAAACAAGCCGAAAAGCAGGGCTACCAAACCTTTATGGTAACACCCGATAAGGATTTTGCCCAATTGGTTTCTGAAAATATTTTTATGTACCGCCCCAAATCCTTCGGTGGCGGCTACGAAACTTGGGGCATTGCCGAAGTACAGCAAAAATTTGAAGTGGAACGCCCCGAACAGGTGATTGACTTTTTGGGTATGATGGGCGACGCTTCCGATAATATTCCAGGATTGCCCGGCGTTGGCGAAAAAACGGCCAAAAAATTCATTAAGGCCTACGGAAGCATGGAAGGTTTGTTTGAAAACATCCATGAGCTAAAGGGTAAAATGAAGGAAAAAGTGGAGGCCAACCAAGAGTTGGGACTACTTTCAAAAAAATTGGCTCGCATCATGCTCGATGTGCCGGTGGAATTTGACGAAAAGGATTTTGAAATGTGCGACCCCGATGTTGAGGCCGTTAAAAACATTTTTCAAGAATTGGAATTTAGAAGGCTCACCGAAAATTTTCTAAAAACCTTTGCTCCTGGAGAAGAAGTGGCTTCGACTACGCTCAGCCCCCAAACCAAAAACACGGAGACTGAGCGTAGTCGAAGTCAGCCTTCAAAAACATCAACAGCGGGGGCTGGTCAGTTTTCGCTTTTTGGCGCTTCGACTTCGCTCAGCGACCAAGATAATCAATCGGACAATTCAACTTATACCCGACAAACCGCCGAAACCACCTCGCATTTCTATCAAAGTGTGGCATCAGGCATGGCTACAAAACTGTTTATTAAAAATTTAATGAACCAAACCTCGGTTTGTTTTGATACCGAAACCACGAGTATTGACCCCTTGCAGGCCGAACTGGTGGGCATTGCCTTTTCGTGGGAAACAGGCAAAGGCTTTTATATGCCATTCCCCGAAAACAGGGATGAAGCCCAAGAATTGATTGAACAACTGCGGCCCTTTTTTGAAAATGAATCCATCGAAAAAATCGGTCAGAATTTAAAATACGACATCAAGGTTTTGTCCAAATACAACATCGAGGTAAAAGGCAAACTGTTCGATACCATGTTGGCGCACTACCTCATCAACCCCGATATGCGCCATAATATGGACGTGCTGGCCGAAACTTATTTGAATTACACGCCCATTTCCATTGAAACCTTGATTGGGAAAAAAGGCAAAAATCAGCTATCGATGCGCGAGGTACCTTTAGAACAACAAACCGAATATGCCGTTGAAGATGCCGATATCACCCTTCAGCTCAAAGAACATTTTCAAAATGAATTGGGCGAAGCCAACACGCAAACCTTATTCGATGATATTGAAATTCCGCTACTACGCGTTTTGGCTGCCATGGAATTGGAGGGCATCAATTTGGATAAAGCCTTTCTAAATTCCCTTTCGGAACAATTAAACAACGATATTGCCAGCCTTGAAAAGAGCATTTATGAAGTGGCAGGCGAAGAGTTCAACATTGCTTCCCCAAAGCAGTTGGGCATCATTTTATTTGAAAAAATGAAGTTGGTCGATAAACCTAAAAAAACCAAAACCGGACAATATGCCACCTCTGAAGATATTTTGAGTTACTTGGCCAAAGACCACGAAATTATTCAGCAAATTTTGGATTTTAGAGGGCTTTCAAAATTAAAGAGCACTTATGTTGATGCGTTGCCACTTCAAATAAACCCAGAAACCAAACGCATCCACACCGATTATATGCAAACCGTGGCCGCCACAGGGCGTTTAAGCAGCAACAACCCCAATTTGCAGAACATCCCCATCCGTACCGAGCGGGGCCGCCAAGTACGCAAAGCCTTTGTGCCAAGAAACGAAGATTATATTTTGTTGGCCGCCGATTATAGCCAGATTGAACTTCGAATCATTGCTGCTTTGAGTGAAGAAGAAACCATGATAGAAGCTTTCAATAATGGCGAAGATATTCATGCTTCAACAGCTTCAAAAGTATTTAATGTGCCCATTGCCGAAGTAACCCGCGAGCAGCGCAGCAACGCCAAAACCGTAAACTTCGGAATTATTTATGGGGTTTCCGCTTTCGGGCTGAGCAACCAGACCGATTTATCGCGAAGTGAAGCCAAAGAATTAATCGACACCTATTACGAAACCTATCCGAAACTTAAAAAATACATCAGCACCCAAGTGGATTTTGCCCGCGACAATGGTTATGTGCAAACGGTTTTGGGCCGTCGCAGATATTTAAAGGACATCAATTCGAGAAACGCCGTGGTGCGCGGTGCCGCCGAACGAAACGCCGTTAACGCCCCTATTCAAGGGAGTGCCGCCGATATTATTAAACTGGCCATGATTGCCATTTACCAAAAACTGAATGAAGGCGACTTTAAAACCAAAATGTTGTTGCAAGTACATGACGAATTGGTTTTTGATGTTTACAAACCCGAACTCGACACCATTAAAAATTTGGTAAAAACCGAAATGGAAAACGCCTATAAACTCGCTGTTCCGTTGGATGTTGATTTAGGCACTGGTAATGATTGGTTGGAGGCGCATTAATATTTTTATCAGTTAGTTTTGAAGATAGACAAGTTTGTTTTAGCCATTATAATTGTTGTTATGGCGGCTTACATTTATCCTGATTTAGGCAAAGGCGAAAGTGCACAGATACTAAATACCTTAAGTAGCCTTGGCATTTCTTTAATTTTCTTTTTCTACGGACTAAAATTAAGCCCAGAGCAGATAAAAACAGGTTTAAAGAACTGGAAATTGCATGTCTTAATACAATCTGCCACGTTTATACTTTTTCCGTTGATTGTACTGATAGCTTATCCTTTTATAACTGAAGATACCAAAACGCTCTGGTTAGCATTTATGTTTTTAGCCGCCCTGCCTTCCACAGTATCTTCCTCTGTTGTCATGGTATCTATAGCCAAAGGCAATATTCCCGCAGCTATTTTCAATGCGAGCATTTCAGGGTTAATAGGTATCGCCCTTACCCCTTTATGGATGGGTTTATTTCTTAATGCTTCATCAACGGATTATAATTTAGCCGAAGTTTACCAAAAACTACTTTTAGAGATTTTGGCACCAGTAATTTTAGGATTATCACTAAGACGCTTTTTGGGTAAATTCGCTTTAAAACACAGCAAAAAAATAACCTTATTTGACAAGTGCGTCATTCTATTGATTATTTACAAAAGCTTTTCAAAATCATTTTTAGACAAAATATTTGAAAACCTAAGTATTGTTAAACTGCTATTTATTTTAACCCTTGCCATACTTTTGTTTTGGCTGATTTATTATTTAATTGGCGTAATGGCCAGAACATTAAATTTTAATACTGAAGACCGTATTACAGCACAGTTTTGCGGCACCAAAAAATCGTTGGTCCATGGCACGGTATTTTCAAAAATACTGTTTCAAAACACTTCGCTATTTGGTATTGTTTTATTGCCCATAATGATGTTTCATGCATTTCAAATTTTGGCCATTAGTATCATTGCCTCCAAAAGAGCAAAGAGGGAATAATGTTTGCTTTAACTTCTTATAACGAGATTTACATGAACTTGTTATTGAACGAAAAAAGGTTCTGTAGTTGCCTTAAAGACTAAAATATCTCACCTCTCAATGTTGAAAAACAATCATATTTAAAAAGAAAAATTGGAAACCAATCACTATATTCCCAGTTGCATTAAAAAAAACCTATTATGTTCAAAAAACTTGTTGGGATAGAACCCTTAGAACTTATTCCTTCCGCTAACAAAACATTAGAAACATTTGCCGAAACACTTGTATTGCACAACGATAAACCCACTAGTGTTGACGAGATTGTAAGCCGCATTGGTGATGCCGATGGTGTTTTATTAAGTCATCGCACCCATCTAGGCCGCGAGGCCCTTGAGCAGTGCCCAAATGTTAAATACATTGGCATGTGCTGCTCGCTATATTCGCCAGAAAGTGCCAATGTAGATATTAATTATGCGCAATCGCGAAACATTACCGTAATGGGAGTTCGCGATTACGGCGACGAGGGCGTAGTGGAATACGTTATTAGCGAACTTGTAAGATGCTTGCATGGCTTCGGCAACAGCAACGATGGCAACCCAAGACAGCCATGGAGTGGTATTCCCAGAGAAATTACGGGTTTAAAGGCAGGCATTGTTGGTTTGGGAAAATCGGGTGGTATGATTGCCGATGCCCTTAAATTTTTCGGTGCAGAAATAACGTATTTTGCACGCAGCGAAAAAGAAGATGCAAAACACAAAGGCTATAATTTTTTGCCCTTACACGAACTATTAGAGCACAACGAGGTAATTATTACTTGCCTTAACAAAAATACCGTTTTATTGTACGAAGCTGAATTTGAAAAACTAGGCTCCAACAAAATCCTATTTAATACGGGCTTATCACCAGCCTGGGAAGAAACAGCTTTCGACACATGGCTAAAAAAATGTAACCAAGCATATTGCGATACGCTGGCGGCATTAGGAAACGAGCGTTTTTTAACGTACCCCAACGTAAATTGTTTGCAAGTATCGTCTGGCAGGACACAACAAGCTTTTAAACGACTGAGCCAAAAAGTTTTAGAAAATTTAAAAACCTACACTAAAACACGATAGGTGAAGAAATATTTCGGAGTGTATTTACAACACTCCAGCCAGCAATCTGTGCGGTTTTGCTATAAATATCAATAACCGCACTGATTTGTTCGCTTTCCACCTCAATACGGTGATCGTCGCCCACAAAACCAGGAATGGAATTTATAGACACCTTAGTGTTTTCGGGCCCAACCGATGCCAGTGCGGCTGCAACGGCTACATTAACCCGGGTTGGAAATAACTCAATTGCTCCGGTAGCATCCCCTTTAAACACTTCCCGCCTCTCGGTTTGCAGTGCTTCTTCGTAAACCGATGTGTTTTTTAATGAGTTTGGTCCTTTTTCTGTTTTAAATTTCACTGTGCAATTTTCCATCAAAGCAATGGTTCGCATAACATCAAAACCACCTATGGCTCCAGATGCCAAATGCACGCGTGCGCCATTTTCAGCGGCTGTTGTTTCAACCTCCCTATAAAATGATGTATCTGCAAGTGCCCCAATTGACAGGGTTACAATTGAACACCCCTTTTTCAAGGCCGGTATCGCCAATGTTTTTAATGATTCTGGCGAAGCCGTTTCTACAATATAATTAGGTTTTAACTCGAGTAATTCGTCTATAGACTTGCATGGTTTACAACCTTGGAAATCTTTAGCCATACCCTGGGCACTTTCAAAAGTTCTTGAATAAGTTGCCACGAGTTTATAATCGGTTAATAAATTTCTATTTAACGCTTCAGCAACAATTTTAGCGAGTTTTCCGCAGCCTACAATAGCAAGTGTTTTTGTTTTCATAATGGCAAACATATGGTTTTTTCTGCTTGAAAGCTAATCGCTTTTTTTTTACCAAATGACGCTAAAACAAAAATTCTGGGTAACACTTTTTGTCCCCGCTTAAAGCAATCATTTATATGTGGCGTGGCTCTACCCGAGAAATTGTTTATTCATCACTTTTTTTAGGTTTGGGGTCGCGTTTGGCTTCTTTTAGGCTTTGCATGAGCATCCATTCTATTTGCCCGTTGGTACTTCTAAACTCATCTGAAGCCCATTTCTCAATAGCTTTCAGCATATCTTCATTAAGCCGTAATGCAAAGGCTTTCTTTTTTGCCATTTTATCTGTTTTTAATTCAAAAGCAGGTTTACGGTAAGGATTCTTTAATGGTTTAAGGTTCCTGCATTTACCACGGGAGAAGCTTCTTTATCACCACAAAGTATTACCATTAAGTTACTTACCATAGCGGCTTTTCGTTCTTCATCCAAATCTACAATTTCTTTCTTGCTTAGTTCTTCCAAAGCCATTTCTACCATACTTACTGCACCTTCAACAATTTTATGCCTTGCGGCTACAATGGCCGTAGCTTGCTGGCGCTTCAACATCGCATTGGCAATTTCCTGTGCGTAGGCTAAATAGCCAATTCTTGCTTCCAGCACCTCGATGCCGGCTATGGCCAACCGCTCTTCAATTTCTTTTTCCAAGGCCTCGCTAACTTCGTTTACACTTGACCGAAGTGTAATATCTTCGTCGTAACCCTCGTCTGCAAAATTATCGTAAGGATACATACTTGCCAATTTGCGTACCGCGGCATCGGTTTGAACTTTTACGAAATTCTCATAATCATTAACATCAAAAGCGGCCTTGAACGTATTCTGCACGCGCCAAACCAATATGGTGCTTATCATAATCGGGTTACCAATTTTATCGTTTACTTTAAGGCGTTCACTATCAAAATTTCTGGCCCTGAGTGAAATTTTCTTTTTTGTATAAAATGGATTTACCCAATAAAACCCGTTTTGTTTCACACTGCCTACATATTTTCCGAAAAGCAGCAACACCCTGGAGCCGTTGGGCTGCACCATAATAAAACCACGCACCGATATAACCGCTATCAATATGGCCAATATAAAAAATGGATTTCTAAATAGTACCGCGCAGGCAACGCCTCCAAATAAAAAAATAAACACAACAAATAGCATTAAATAGCCATTTTTAGGAACAATAATTTTTTCTGTCTTCATGATATTTAATTTAATATGATATTAAAATGATATTATAAAGATATAAAAAAATGTAATATTTAGATAAAAAAATTAAAAATAACCCATTTGCTTTTTTATTGTCATTGGAAAAAACTATAAAATAGTACTGAATATTACAATGAAACACCCCTTAAATCCCCTCAAGAGAACACCACTCAGACCTTAAAAAACAATCGCACAATCATGCAAAACATACGAGTTCTAAACATTAAAGAGTAAAAGAATAAATAACCGCAAACCTGCTAAAATGTCCCATTGAGGGGACTACAGGGGTGTATTCTCATTTTATAAACTTCATAGATTTTTCTTATTTTTAAAGAGAATGCGAAACAAAATAATCCCATACAACCCCGAGTTAAAACAACTTGCGCGCCAATTGCGAAAAAACAGTACATTGCCCGAAGTTCTTCTGTGGCAAAACATCAAAAAACGTGCTTTTGGCATTCAGTTTCACAGGCAAGTGCCTATGCTGAATTATATTGCGGATTTTTATTGCCATGAAATCAGATTAGCCATTGAAGTTGACGGAAGTAGCCATGAGCACTTCTTTTTATATGACGCGAAACGGCAAGCTGAATTAGAAGCCTATGGTGTAAAGTTTTTACGGTTTACCAACGACGAAGTCAAAAAGAATATGTTTAGTGTTCTGTTGGTTATTGAAGAAACCGTAAAAGAATTTACTGAAAAACACCCCTAAAGTCCCCTCAAGGGGACATCACTCAGACCTAAAAACGTCAGATGCAAACCCCATAAGAATCCTTATTTTAAAAGCAAGGAATTGTATTAGAACGCGCAACAAATGTCCCCTTGAAGGGACTACAGGGGCGTAAAAAAATCAAGAAAAAATTAACCGCGCTTCTTCTTACTTCTAAACTTAGCTTTGTTTTTCCGTTGATTAAAAGGCACGGCATCATCAAAGGTGTGCTTGGGTTTACCGGGTTTATTTTTACGCCAATTGTCGTTTTCCGGAAGGAGTTTTTTCAGCAAATCTTGCCGGCCCAATTTGCTCAAGGTTTTTTTGATCCACGCTTTGTTTTCGTCTTTGTACCAAAAGAAAAACCGGTGCTGTTCGTCTTTCTCCTTTCGGGTTTTTGGCGTGTTGACTTTTTGAAGCGTGTACGGATGGTATCCGCTATAATAAATTACCGTAGCCACCGTCATTGGGGTTGGCGTAAACCCTTGTACCTGCTCCAATTGGAAGCCCATATCTTTGGTTTCGGCAGCGAGGTTGGCCATGTCTTCGGCTTCGCAAGCTGGGTGATTGGAAATAAAATACGGAATTAACTGCAGCTTCAATTTATGCTTATTGTTGATTTTATCAAAACGGTCTTTAAACTTATGGAAATAACTGAACGATGGTTTCCGCATTAATTTCAACACCGGGTCACTGGTATGTTCGGGGGCAACTTTCAACCTGCCCGAAACGTGCTTGGTCATCACTTCCTCGGTGTAATCGTCCAATTCTTTGGGGTCGGCATTTTTATTGAATTCCGGCACCAACATATCATGGCGTATACCACTTCCAATAAACGATTTTTTTATCTTCGGATGGTTATCAACCGCCCTATACAAATCGGTTAAAGGTTTGTGCGAAGTGTCCAGATTGCTACAAATTACGGGTGAAATACAGCTCGGTGCCACACACCTATCGCAAATAGCCTGCACCTTCCCCTTCATTTTGTACATATTCGCACTCGGCCCGCCAATATCGCTCAAATACCCTTTAAAATCGGGCATATTGGCCACCGTATCTACCTCTCTTAATACCGATTCCTGACTTCGGGAAGCAATAAATTTACCTTGATGTGCCGAAATGGTACAAAAACTGCACCCACCAAAACAGCCACGGTGTATGTTTATGGAAAACTTTATCATTTCGTAAGCCGGAATGGGCCCACGCTTTTTATACTTAGGGTGCGGCATACGCGTGTACGGCAACTCGAAAGAGGCGTCAATCTCTTCTTCGGTCATGGTGGGATACGGTGGGTTGATCATGAGCACCCTATTCCCGACCTTCTGAAAAATACGCCGCGCCGCCAGTTTGTTCGATTCCTGCTCTATCACCTTGAAGTTCGAAGCATAGGCCATTTTATCCCGCAGACAGGTTTCGTGCGAAGCAATTTCTACATCTTCCCAATTTTTATTCTTCGGAATATCTTCATCATCATTTAAAAGTACCGCCGTTTGGGCAATAGTATTCAAACTAGTGAACGGCACGCCTTTTTGTAACAAACGTACAATTTCACGCAGGGGCTGTTCGCCCATGCCGTAAACCAACATATCGGCCTTAGAAGACTCCAAAATAGTGGGCATAAGCTTATCGCTCCAATAATCGTAATGGGTTACACGGCGCAACGATGCTTCAATACCTCCAATAAGAACGGGTACATCTGGCCATTTTTCTTTTAAAATATTCGAGTAAACGGTTGTAGCATAATCGGGCCGAAAACCAATATCGCCGTTTGGCGTGTAAGCATCCTTATCGCGACGTTTTTTATTGGCATTATAGTTGCTTATCATGGGATCCATGCAACCTCCGGTAACGGCAAAAAACAACTTGGGCTTGCCCAATTTTTCAAAATCCTGAAGGTTATCGTTCACATTAGGCTGTGGCACAATGGCCACCCGCAATCCGTAACTTTCTAAAATACGGCCAATCACCGCTGGGCCAAAAGAAGGATGATCAACATAAGCATCGCCGCTAAACAGGATAACATCAAGTGCTTCCCATCCGCGAATCTTCACCTCTTTGTTTGTGGTAGGCAACCAATCTGAAAGTTTCAACTCTTGCATAGCGTTGCAAAAGTAATTAAAAATATACTCTTATTTTCAATCAGTTATATTTATTATCACTAGGCCCAAAGCAATGTACTTACCTAAAAAACAAGGAATAACATTTTTTATTTATTGATATTGAACCCAAATGCAATGAATAAATTCAATATATTTATGAACACCAACTAACCAAACAGACATTATATTATGAAAAACTCCAGACGACAGTTTCTATCTTCCATCAGCCTACTTGCCGCCGGAATGGCTTTACCCGTATCGGCTTTTAATTTCGGTTTAAAAAAAGAAAAACTAAAAGTCGTTTTGGTGGGCACCGGAATTCGGGGCACCAGCTTTTGGGGAAAACGCTTGGTTGAACAATTTCCGGAAATACTGGAATTTGTCGGCCTGTGCGACCACAACCCCGGCCGTTTGGAATACGCCAAAACCTACATTGGGGTGAACTGCCCCACGTTTACCGATTTCGAGCAAATGATCCTACAGACCAAGCCCGATTTGGTTATCGTTACCACCAAAGATTCCAACCACCATGAGTTCATCATCAAGGGGCTGGATATGGGCTGCGATGTGCTCACTGAAAAACCATTGACCATTGACGAAAGAAAATGCCAAGCGATTATCGATGCCGAAAGGCGTTCGAGCAAAAACCTAATTGTGGGTTTCAATTACCGTTGGAGCCCCTATAACACTAAAATCAAAGAACTATTGGCCAACAACGCCATTGGAAAATTAACTTCGGTAGATTTTAATTGGTGCCTCAACACGTACCACGGTGCATCGTATTTTAGAAGATGGCACGGACAACGTGAAGACAGCGGAACGCTTTGGGTACACAAATCGACCCATCATTTTGATTTATTGAATTGGTGGATAAACTCCGACCCCAACGAAGTGTTCGCTTATGGCGATTTGGAACACTACGGAAATAACAACGCTTTTTCTGGCGATAATTGCCGAACCTGCAACCATAAAAAAGACTGCGATTTTTATTGGGACATTACCACGAACCAACGCCTCATGGATTTATATGTAAACAACGAAAAATATGACGGCTATATTCGCGACAACTGTTTATTCAGAAAAGAAGTTAATATTTACGATAAAATGTCGGCCCAAGTGAAATACGAAAACAACGTGATTTTAAACTATTCGCTCACCACTTATTCGCCTTTTGAAGGCTGGCGCGTGGCCTTTAACGGCACCAAAGGGCGCATTGAAGCTTGGATGCACATTCCGTACCACGAAAACACATCGGTAAACCAAGCCGAAATGCACCGCAAGGAAATGGAACAAACTTCAAAAGAAGCTTTGGAATACGAACCCATAATTATCCACAACCTATGGAGCGATTTTAAAACCATTGAAGTACCTATGGAACGCAGTGGCCACGGTGGTGGCGACAAAAGGCTGCACGAAAAACTATTCGCTAACCCCGGCATGCCCGATCCACTTGGGCGCTCGGCGGGTATTCGAGATGGTGCCATGTCGGTGCTTATCGGTATTGCGGCTACCAAAAGTATCGAATCGGGCGAACCCATAAAAATAGCGGAACTCACTAATTTAAAACCCAGAGCGGAAAGGATTTGACCTGTAATCATCAGTCAAAAATTTCGAGAATCAGCATCAAAAAACCAGATGTTTCAATTTCAGTAAATTAAGGCTTCATTTTCAATATAAAATAAACTCACCCCATTATTCAGGTTGTCCAACTTCCACCAAATGGATTCAAGCTAAAACTTAACGCTTGGCAATGGCACTTTGCCCCAACACAACCTAACTTTATTTTTTTTTAAAAATTTTGATGACATTTTAAAGAGAATACGATGTATTGTTAAAGCCTTAAACCAAAAGGCGAGAATTAACAAGCAAAACCATGTATCATGAAAAAAAAACTATGTATTCTTATTGCCACGTTAAAATGCACATTTTTACTGGCACAAACCTATCACAATGTTGATAACTCTCAAGGTTCAACAACTGAGTTTAAGACCATTAACGCTGCCATAGATGCGGCATCAGATGGCGATGTAATTTTAATTCACCCTGGGCAATATTATAATGAAATTGTGGAGGTTGATAAAAAGCTGACTTTAATTGGCACCGGCTATGATTTGGGCTTAAACGAAGATCCATTCTCGCAAGCAAACAAAAATGAGGTGTTAATCCGTCAGATTAAATTGGATCAAGGTGGCAGTGGCACTGTGATTTCAAGTGTTGCACTAAGAAGCCTTACCGTGTATCGCGTGTCTGATATTTTGATTACAAGAATTAAAAAATATTATGGCTTTAATTCTTACAATTCGGTACAAAATTCATCAAATGTAAAAATTGAGAAATCACTATTATATAATCCTCTTAGCGTGGATGGTGCTGATGTTGAAATATCAAATAATATCATTTTTGCAGAAAGAGACGGCGTGTTTTTCAGGTTAGGTGGTCAAGCAACTACCTTTTTTGATAAGAACGTAATTGTAAATAATACAGAAACCCCTCTTAATCTTCGTAGCACTACTGCTCTTCAAAAAATAACCATGGAAAACAATATAATTGTTTCTGATCAAATAAGTATAGGGGATGGCACTAAGCCCCTTGCAGATTACAATTTGTTTCTTACAAATGAAGACGAACAGGCAGTACTGGATGTAATAAGTGGCGGAAACAACACGGTAAGTCCGGTTTCAGCTATTGATAATGTTTTTATTGGCTATCCTGATAATTCCGGTCTTGCCCCTGATGAGATTTATAAATTGGCAAACAATTCCCCTGCATTAAATGCTGCAAAAGACGGCACAAACTTGGGCGCATTTCAAGAAAACAATGGCTATGTTTTATCCGGAATTCCTTTCATTCCAAACATCTATAAGTTAGAATTAGGAAATCCGGCCACCACTCAAGAAGGAGTTGTCATTAAAATTGCGGCAAAAGCAAACTCTGCGCAGTAATTCAAACCTAAAAATGAAGACATGAAACAGATTTTAATCACGTTATTTTCTGTTTTGATTTGCGCAGGTGCAGGTGCGCAAAGCTTAACGGAAATGGAATATTTTTATGATGAGGTTGGAAAACCAGGTACTGGTCAAAAACTTTCCATCAGCGGAGAAATTGACGGCAATTATACATTAAATGCACCTGATGAGCCAGGTTTACACACACTTTATGTTCGAGTAAAAGACAATCAAAATCAATGGTCGCATTATACATCACAAAGCGTTTTCGTAGGAGATGGTGGAGGAATGAGTAGAATTACTTCACTAGAATATTTTTATGATGAAATAGGAGAACCGGGCACAGGGCAAGAAATTGTCATCAATAGTGATGTTAATGGCAATTTCACTTTGAATCCGCCTGATGATCCGGGTTTACACACACTTTATATTCGAATAAAAGACGACCAAAATCAATGGTCACATTACACTAAGCTACCTGTTTTTGTACGTGGAGGCGGGGGTGTAAGCCAAATTACATTACTCGAATATTTTGTAGACGAAGATCCGGGGGTCGGCAAAGCCACACCAATTGAAATCAATGCATCCCAACCTTTGGATTCAACGGTAATCATGCCGGTTTCTATTGTTGATATTCTTCAATTGAATAGTCAGACATCAGGTTTCCGGGTAAAAGATAATGCCAACGGCTGGAGCCACACCATGAAACTGGAAATTGACAGCTGTACAGTATTAAAATCAAGAGCAAATTTTGAGACAGTCCGTTTTGGAAATACCATCAGTTTTTCAAATCAGTCATCAAACGCTCAGGATACCTATAAATGGAATTTTGATGATGGAAGCACTTCTGATTTATCAAATCCCGTTCATGAATTTGTGCCCGGAGAATATGATGTTGAATTAATTTCCGGAAAAGGCTGTAGAATAGATACAATCCAGAAACATATTACCATAGAAGGTGTAGAATATTACGAGCCAAAAAATGTGGCACAGGGCAGTGAGTTTCACCTAAGAATATTCGGTGGCGCTTTAAATGAGGCTGCACAAGTTAGATTGATTGGCTCTTCTACTATTACGCCAATTGAATTCAGGACACCTGCCGGATCAGAGCTCAATGCTTACTTTGCCCTGGGAGATGCAGCTGTTGGAAAATATGATGTTGAAATTATACATGAAAACGGCGATCGTTTTTTTTATGAAGATGGTTTTGAAATCGAGCAGCCCGATGAATTCGACATCCAAATTGATTTAGAAGGGCCGGGAATTGTACGAACACTTAGGGAAGAAGATTATGCAATCGTAATTAAGAACCCTACTAATTTACACATTGGCGGTCTCGAAATTATTTGTGGAATTCCTGAAAGGATGGAGACATCTTTCGATACGGAAATAGAAAAAATAAGGCAGAATACGAAGGAAGCCGTAGATCCCGACAATGAATTTTCGCAGGAAGAATTTGATGCCATTTTTGATGAATTAATTGATATTGAAGCCGAAACCATAGGAGGCGTACCAAATAAAAACAAAAAAACAACAACGCTTTTTGTGCCCTCTATCGAACCACATTCTACCTTTAAAATACCCTTTAAAGGCGAATTTAGCGGCCCATCAAGCGAGCCTTGTGTAACGATAACCTACGTTTCGGCACCTAGGCAAATAGGTAGGTCTGCGGCACCAACATCTTCAAATAACAACCCCACTACAGCCGATAATGTTCACGACATAGCCATGGTTTTATCTGGAGGTTTAAAAGCACTTCCCCATCCGGCCGCAAAAGCTGTGGGGCAAACTGCTGATGAAATAGACCTTGTTTCAAAAATTCTCTTTCAAAAATATTTTGATTGGAAATACGGTGTAAACTCATTTGATAAAAAATTCATCAATGACCTGGCGGTAAATTATGCCACGGCCAAAGCAACGGAAGGCCTATCGGGTTTAGGTAAAAAAGGGCTTGCGAAAATTGATTTGAACTCATCAAAAATTGTTGGTAATGTGAGTAAAAAATACAATAAAGCCTTACTCGATTTGAACTCAAAACGAACGGGCTCAAGCAAATTATCTGAACAGGTTTTTGAGAAAATCATCAAAACTCTTGGCGAAAACCCTGGAGAGAACATTGCACTGCAATATTTGAATGAAATTATGGGCTCTGCGGCCAAGGCCTACATCGACAAGCAAATTGCAGGTGAAATAATCAATCAGCTAGAAGATAAGCGCAATACCTACATAAGTCCAGAAACCGACTGCCACGAGATTACCGTGGTGCGGTCTTACGATCCCAACATGATCATGGGGCCAAAAGGCATTGGCGAAGCCCGCTATATTAAGGACCAAAGCATTGCAAACTATAAAGTACTTTTTGAAAACAAGGCCTCAGCAACGGCACCAGCACAACTGGTCACCATAACAGATACGCTAGATACGGCGGCGTATGACCTAAAAACATTCCAGTTTGAGAACATTAATATTTCGGGAAAAAACTTTGATGTTGAAGCCAACAGAAAAGAGTATTTTATGGAAATAGACCTAACCCAAACCAGAGGCCTGAATGTACGGGTAAACATGAAGTTAGATACGATTTCCGGCGTGGCCAAATGGAGCTTCCTATCGCTCGACCCCGAAACAAGCGACCTCACAAACGATGTGCTAGCAGGGTTTTTGCCTCCAAATAACGAACAAGGGCACGGCGAAGGATTTGTAAGTTATAGCGTACAATTAAAAGCACTAGCACACAATCATGAAATTAAAAACAAAGCCGAGATTGTTTTTGATCAGAACGAAACCCTTATAACCAACACCTGGTCTAACAAAATAGATTTAGGAAACCCGACCGCCGAAATTGGCGACATTACTGAATTGGAAGAAAATAAAATTGCCTTGGAACTAAAAGGAGCAGATGCCGAATCTGGAATCGCCTCATACTTCTTTTACTACAAGCAGCTGGACGATAACGAATTTACGGCCGCTGGAGCAACAGGAAAAACCAATAGCGTTGAATTTACCCGGAAACCGGAAACCACTTACGAGTTTTATACTGTTGCGGAAGACTTTTTCGGAAACCTAAGTTCACCTTCAGCCATTGCGACATTTGATCCTAACGGCGGTCTATCCTTAAACGAGGCTGCACGAGACAACACACTTTTAATTTCGCCCAACCCAACCAACAACACGCTCTACTTGAAATGGGGCAAAGGTATTAATCCAAAATCGGTTACCATTATAGATGTGCAGGGCAGAGCCATAATGTCGTTCCCATTTGCTGTAAAAAGTTTGGATATGGCCACTTTGCAATCTGGCGTTTACTTTTGCATAGTTGAAACACCAAAAGGCAGAATCTCAAAAAAAATAATAAAAAGGTAAAAGTAACCAAGGTAGTGGCACACAGCCAAAAATTTACAGAATCAACGTCAAAAAACCAGGTGTTTCAATTTCAGTGAATTAAGGCTTCATTTTCAATATAAAATAAACTCACCTCACTATTTGGTAATCAAATATATAATCGTAAATTTGCAAACTCTTTTTGAGAGAGGAATGTTTAATAATTAAAAATCAATTAGTGTGGACACATTAAGCTACAAAACGATTTCAGCCAACAAAGCTACTGTAAATAAAGAGTGGGTTGTTGTTGATGCTGAAGGTCAGGCGCTTGGCCGTTTAGCTTCTAAAGTTGCAAAACTTTTAAGAGGTAAACACAAGCCAAACTTCACACCTCATGTTGATTGTGGTGATAACGTAATTGTTATCAACGCAGACAAAGTCACTTTATCTGGTAACAAATGGAACGATAAAACGTACATTCGTCACACTGGATATCCAGGAGGTCAAAGAAGTTTAACTGCTACCGAATTGTACGGAAAAGATCCTGCAAGAGTAGTAGAGAAATCAGTAAAAGGAATGTTACCTAAAAACAAATTAGGTGCCGATTTATTCCGTAACCTAACCGTTGTTGTTGGTACAGAGCACAAACACAATGCTCAAAAGCCAAAAGCAATCAATTTAAACGAATTTAATTAATGGAAGTAATTCACAAAATCGGCCGTAGAAAGACGGCTGTTGCTCGTGCTTATGTTGCTGCTGGTAGCGGAAACATAACGATTAACAAAAAAGACATGGCTAATTACTTTACTACAGCTACTTTACAGTACAAAGTAAAGCAACCGTTAACTATGACTAACAATGAAAGCAACTTTGATATTACCGTAAATGTACATGGAGGTGGTATTACTGGACAAGCAGAAGCTGTACGTTTGGCCATTTCGCGCGCTATGTGCGAAGTAGATGCAGAAAACAGACTAACTCTTAAGCCAGAAGGTTTGTTAACAAGAGATCCAAGAATGGTAGAGCGCAAGAAATTCGGTCAGAAGAAAGCGCGTAAGAAATTCCAGTTCTCTAAACGTTAATATCATTTTCATTGCAATGCCGCGCTTCGGCGCTGCATTTCACTTTTATCAAAAATTAATAACAGTTATTGTTGTACCTAGCCTTAAAGGCAGGTTTAGTTTAGCATCTAAATGAAGCCAAGTGCGCAAGCCAAATGGAACATTGCTAATTCAACAGAACGTAAACTATTACAAAAATGGCAGTAGAAGTAAAAGAATTACTGGAAGCAGGTGTACATTTTGGACACCTTACACGTAAGTGGGACCCAAACATGGCGCCTTACGTATATATGGAGCGTAACGGCATCCATATCATTAACCTATATAAAACAGCGGCTAAAATTGACGAGGCCGGAGCAGCTCTTGCTAAAATTGCAGCTTCAGGACGTAAAATTTTATTCGTTGCCACTAAAAAACAAGCAAAAGATATTGTTGCTGAAAAAGCTGGCGGTATTAACATGCCTTACATCACAGAAAGATGGCCAGGTGGTATGTTAACCAACTTCGTTACGATTAGAAAAGCTGTAAAGAAAATGGCTTCTATCGACAGAATGAAGAAAGACGGTACTTTCAACACATTGTCTAAAAAAGAGCGTTTACAAGTTGACCGTTTAAGAGCTAAGTTAGAGAAAAACTTAGGTTCTATTAGCGATATGACTCGTTTACCAGGTGCATTGTTTGTTGTAGATATTAAGCGTGAGCACATCGCGATTAAAGAAGCTCAAAAATTAAACATTCCAATCTTTGCAATGGTTGATACCAACTCCGATCCACGTCAAGTTGATTATGTAATCCCTGCAAACGACGATGCTTCAAAATCGATCGATAAAATTTTATCTCACGTCACTGCAGCAATTTCAAATGGTTTGGCAGAGCGTAAAGCTGAAAAAGAAGCTTCTGATAAAGATGCTCCTAAAGCTAAAAAAGCGGTTGCCGCAAACGAAGAAGAATAAAATAACATTAACAAAACATGATTAAGTCGTTTGATGCTTTTCTTTGTGGAAATCAATTGAACGACTTTTTTAAATTATAAATCACTATGAGTACTACAGTAAAAGTTACAGCAGCTGAAGTAAACAAATTAAGACAAGCTACCGGTGCCGGTATGATGGACTGTAAAAAAGCGCTTGTTGAGGCTGAAGGCGATTTCGATAAAGCTATCGAAGTATTGCGTAAAAAAGGTCAAAAAGTAGCAGAAAAAAGAGCCGACAGAGATTCTTCTGAAGGTGCTGCTGTTGCTAAAGTTAATGCAGACCAAACGGCTGGCGTTGCTATTGTTTTAGGTTGCGAAACCGACTTTGTTGGTAAAAACGAAAACTTCTTGGCTTTAGCTAACGATTTGGCAGAGCTTGCTTTAAACTACAACTCTAAGGAAGCATTTTTAGCAGCCGATTTCAACGGTATGACCGTTGCCGATAAATTGGTTGAACAAACGGGCGTAATTGGTGAAAAACTAGACATCAACGCTTTTGAAAAATTAGAAGCACCTTACGTTGGTTCTTACGTTCACATTAACAAAATTGCCGCTTTAGTAGGATTAACTTCAAAAGTTGACAACGCCGATGTTTTGGTAAAAGACGTTGCTATGCAAGTCGCTTCAATGGGAGCCACTACGTTATCTTATAAAGATTTCGACCCTGCTTACATTGCTTCTGAAACTGAAGCTAGAATCGCTGTCATCGAAAAAGAAAACATCGAATTGGGCCGTTTAGGAAAAACCCTTAAAAATGTACCACAATACATTTCTATGGCACAATTAACTCCTGAAGTATTGGCTAAAGCTGAAGAAGAAGCTAAAGCACAATTAGCTGCTGAAGGAAAACCAGAAAAAATATGGGGTAACATTTTACCAGGAAAAATGCAACGTTTTGTTTCAGACAACACCACTTTAGATCAAGAGCAATGCTTATTGGATCAAAAGTTCATCAAAGATGAAAAGAAAACCGTTGCCGAGTACGTTTCATCTTATGGTGAGGTTGAAATCGCTGGTTTCAAACGTGCTACAGTAGGATAATAAATTCCTTCGCAAAAAAGGAATCTACAATAATAAAAGCCACTATTCTATTTTTAGGATAGTGGCTTTTTTTGTATCATTTAGCCTATTTGGCAGCTTAAAAAATTGTCCAATTTCAGCATATCTAAAAATTTAAATCAAAAAAAAATTGCTTAGTTTTGCAAAACTTCTTTAATAAAGCACATGAAATATAAAAGAATACTCCTCAAGCTATCTGGTGAAGCCTTAATGGGAAGTCGTCAATACGGCATCGACCCAGAACGATTGGCCGAATATGCCCAAGACATCAAAACCATTACCGATAAAGGCATAGAAGTAGCCATAGTTATTGGGGGCGGAAACATTTTTAGGGGTGTTGCCGGGGCCAGCAAAGGCATGGACCGTGTACAAGGCGACCACATGGGCATGCTCGCTACCGTAATCAACGGTTTGGCTCTGCAAGGTGCTTTGGAAGATATCGATATCCCGACCAGACTGCAAACGGCCATAAAAATCAATGAAGTGGCCGAACCTTTTATAAGAAGAAAAGCCATGCGCCATTTAGAAAAAGGCCGTGTGGTTATTTTTGGAGGCGGAACGGGGAATCCGTATTTCACTACCGATTCAGCAGCCGTACTCCGTGCCATTGAAATTGAAGCCGATGTGATTTTAAAAGGCACCCGTGTGGATGGCATTTATAACGCCGACCCGGAAAAAGATACCAGTGCCGTTAAATTTAATTCCATTTCGTTTGATGACGTTTTAAGAAAAGGCTTAAAGGTGATGGACACCACAGCTTTCACGCTAAGTCAGGAAAACAAATTACCTATTATAGTTTTTGATATGAACACCAAAGGCAATCTGCTTAAAGTCGTTTCGGGCGAGAACATTGGCACAGTAGTAAACGTGTAGTTTTGTCGTAATTTTTGAATAATTTTAATTTTCAACTAAAAGCTTAAAAAGATGAACGAAGACATTCAATTTATATTAGATAGTGCCAAAGAATCAATGGAAAACGCTATTAAGCACTTAAAAAAACAATTTCTTAATATCCGTGCCGGGAAAGCCAGCCCAGCCATGCTGGGCAGCGTTATGGTTGATTATTATGGTTCGCAAACCCCACTTAGCCAAGTGGCCAATGTTAACACCCCCGATGGAAGAACCATTACCGTTCAGCCATGGGAAAAAGGGATGCTACAGGAAATTGAGCGTGGCATTGCCTACGCCAACCTTGGCTTTAACCCCATGAACAATGGTGAAACCATCATTATTAACGTACCCCCTTTAACAGAAGAACGTAGACAAACCCTTGCCAAACAAGCCAAGGCTGAAGCCGAAGACGCCAAAGTAAGCATCCGTACGGCCAGAAAAGATGCCAATAACGATATTAAAAAAACGGACGATGTTTCGGAAGATGTAAAAAGCAATGCCGAAGTTGATGTACAACAAATGACCGACAATTACGTTAAGAAAATTGACGAGCTCTTTGAAAATAAAGAAAAAGAGATTATGACAGTATAAAATAAGAAGCGGCAATTAAGTCGCTTTTTTTTATCAATGGTAATTTATTAGGTCGTTTCCATGCTAAAGCGTTTTACTTTTCTTTTTTTTATTGCCGTTTCAAGCTTAGGAAATTCGCAAACCGATTATATTTCCGAAACCGCTATTCAACAAGATTCGCTAAAAAAAAGAGCATTCCTGCAAAGCATAGGCAATGGTTATTTTCCGTCAAAATACTTCAATGCCGATTTAAGGTATTTGATAAAATACAACCAATATGAAGGCGTTCGCACCGGGCTTGGCGGTGTTACCAACAAAGCCTTTTCAGAAAAGTACAGATTGAACACCTATGTGGTTTACGGGTTTAGGGACCACCGCTTTAAGTACAGTTTTGGTGGCGGGTTTAGGGTCTCAGAAAAAAACAATAGCTGGGTAAATCTATCCTATACCGACGATTTACAGGAAACCGGCAGCACCAATTTTTTAACCGATGGCAGGTTTTTCCAGTTTTTTGAACCCCGCTTGCTTAACATCGACCTTTTTCATAGGCACATTACCAAAGCCATTTCGTTCGACCACGAAATACACCCCAAATTACTGGCAGAAACCGAATTTTCGGTAAGCAATATTTTGCCCACTTACAGGTACGCTTATCAATTCAATAATTCAACTATCAGCTCATTCGATTTGAGCATTGCCAAAGTGGCGTTTCAATGGAACCCGTTTGACAAATTGATTACCCCAGAAACAGGAAAAACCCAAACCAAACCGGGCTACCCCAAATTCACCTTGCAGTACACCAAAAGTTTCAACAACCTTTTTAAGAGCAATTTGGAATTTTCAAAAGTCGACTTCAGGACGCTTTATAAATTTGGAGATGAAAAAAATGCGTTTTCAGAAATCACATTAGTTTCGGGCATCGCCAATGGCAACACCCCAATCACACATTTGTACCACGCCTACCCCAACAACATTACCAAAGCAACCGTTTTGCAACGTTTTTCGGTGGCCGGATTGAACAGTTTCGAAACCATGTATTTCAATGAGTTTTTCTCCGATAAGTTTGCTACCGTTCAATTCAAGCATTTTTTAAGACCGTTCAATATTTCCGAACGTTATAAACCACAACTGGTTTTAATTACCCGGTATGCCATTGGCGATATGGCACGCCCCGAAAAGCACCAAAACATCAGTTTTAATTCACTAAAAAAGGGCTATACCGAATCGGGTTTCGAACTCAACAAATTACTGTTTGGCTTCGGCATTAGTTTTACCTACCGCTATGGCGCATACCATTTGCCTAAAATTGACGATAACGTGGCTTTTAAATTTACATTTAACGTCTCGTTATGATGTATTGTATGCGTTTTTCCTACCTTTGCGCAACTTTTAATAAGCCATGTTAAAACTTTTTACAAAAGACTTTTGGGACGTTGTTGCACGATTGATTCTGCGCAATAAAATCATTATCCTTATTGCAATAGTTGTTGCTACTTTTTTACTAGCCCAAAAATGGGAAAACATGCGCTTTACTTACACCGAAGCCAACCTGTTGCCCGACGACCACGAGATAAATTTGGTCTATAACGATTTTTTAAAAACCTTTGGTGAAGAGGGCAACCTAATTGTACTTGGTGTTAAGGACAGCAGCTTATTTTCGGTTGAAAAACTCAATGCCTGGAACCGGCTTGCCCATAGTTTTAAAACGGATGATGCTGTTGAAACGGTCATTTCCATAAAAGACCTCCAAAAACTGGTAAAGGATACCGAAAATGAAAAGTTTAAACTGGAACCGTTCATAAAGGGGAAAATTTCTTCCATAGCTGAAATTGACACCCTTCAAAATGAACTTTTTGAAAAATATCCGTTTTACGATAATTTCCTGTTCAACAAAAACACCAAAACCATTCGCAGTGCCATCTATCTAAAAAAGGATATTGTAAATACGGCGGCCCGAAAGGATTTTGTAATCGACGTGCTTTTGCCCAAAATTGAAGCCTTTAAAACAGCCCATAATTTAGATGTTAAGGTTTCTGGAATGCCCTACATCCGTACCTTGAACGCCCAACTTATTGTTGATGAAATTGGGTGGTTTGTGGGCGTGGCCCTTTTGGTAACCTCGCTTATTTTCTTTTTCTTCTTTAGGTCGTTCAGGGCCACCTTTATTTCGCTTATTGTGGTGTGTATTGGCGTTATGTGGACCTTGGGCATTATTGGTGCGCTCAACTACGAAATCACGGTGCTCACGGCGCTAATTCCGCCGCTAATTATAGTAATCGGTATTCCCAACTGTATTTTCCTCATCAACAAATACCAGCATGAGGTTAAGCTGCACGGCAACAAAGTAAAATCATTACAACGGGTGATTACCAAAATTGGTAACGCTACTTTAATGACCAACGTTACAACTGCCTCGGGTTTTGCCACATTCATTTTAACCGAAAGTAAATTGTTGAAGGAATTTGGTGTAGTGGCCTCATTGAGTATTTTGGCCATTTTTATACTTTGTTTGCTCATCATTCCCATTATTTACACCTTTTTGCCCTACCCGAAAGACCGCCATTTAGAGCACCTCAACAAACGTTGGATTGGCGGTTTTGTAGATTGGATGGAACGCATGGTAAGGCAACGGCGCATTACCATTTATTTTACGGCGGTTATCCTGTTGGCCATTAGTATTATTGGCATTTATCAAATAAAAATTTCGGGCAGTTTGATTGAAGACATGCCTCAGGATTCTGAATTTGTTCAAGACGTTCGGTTTTTCGAGGAAGAATTTAACGGTATTATGCCTTTGGAAATTATGGTCGATACCAAGCGCAAAAAGGGCGTTATGAAACTTTCCACCCTAAAGCGCATGGACGAGCTGGAGGAATTGATTGTTGAAACGCCCGAACTCTCCAAACCCATTTCGGTAGTAGGCTTGGTAAAATATTCCAAGCAAGCGTATTACAATGGCAATCCTAAATATTACCAACTGCCCACCTCGCAAGAAAACAGTTTTATTTTATCGTACGCCAAAAACTCCTCTTCAAACGTCGATTTGCTCAATAATTTTGTAGATAGCACCGGCCAATACGCCCGCATCACCACCTTTATGAAAGATATTGGCACCGATAAAATGGAACGCATTGAAGAAAACCTTCAAACAAAAATCGACAAGGTTTTTCCGAAGGAACGCTACAACGTCACCATGACGGGAAAAGCATTGGTGTTCCAAAAAGGCACCAAATATTTGGTTAAAAACTTAGCCATTTCGCTATCGTTGGCCATTCTATTAATCGCCCTGTTTATGGCATACATGTTCCGATCGGCACGGATGATTCTTATTTCACTCATCCCCAACTTATTGCCGCTATTGATAACCGCAGGTTTAATGGGCTATTTGGGCGTGCCCATAAAACCCTCGACCATTTTGGTGTTCAGTATCGCTTTTGGTATTTCGGTGGATGATACCATTCATTTTTTGGCCAAATACCGCCAAGAGCTACAAGCCAACAAATGGAAAATTAAAGTATCGGTTTACGGGGCACTGCGCGAAACCGGCGTGAGTATGTTTTACACCTCAATCGTACTGTTTTTCGGCTTTTCGGTGTTCACCATTTCCAGTTTCGGGGGCACAGTAGCTTTGGGCGCCTTGGTTTCGGCCACCTTGCTTTTCGCCATGCTGTCCAATTTATTGCTGCTGCCATCGCTACTGTTATCGTTAGAGCGCAGTATTGCCAACAAGCAAGTCCTCAGAAAACCGTCGATCAATATTATTCCCGAAGAAGACGAGGTAGATGAAGAAAATTCCAATACTTAAATTCCAAATATCAATAATCCTTAGCAACTTTTGGAATTTGGTTTTTTGAATTTGAATTTTCATCTGTGAAACCGTTATATTTACCATATAAATTTATAGGTATGCAATCTAAAACAGTTAAACAGCTATTAACCGAAAATATTGTTACACCAGACGTTGAAGTAAAGGGTTGGATACGCACCTTTAGGGCCAACCGATTTATCGCCCTAAACGACGGTTCTACTTTAAACAATATTCAATGTGTTGTAGATTTTGAAAAAATTGACGAAAACACCCTAAAACGCATTACTACCGGGGCAGCCATTCATGTAAAAGGCGAACTGGTTGAGAGTCAAGGTAAAGGGCAGAGCGTTGAAATTCAGGTTAAGGAATTGGTTATTTTAGGCGATTCAGATCCCGAAAAATATCCCATCCAACCCAAAAAACATTCCTTTGAATTTTTAAGGGAAAACGCCCATTTGCGTACCCGTACCAGCACATTCAGTGCGGTAATGCGTTTGCGTTCGGCACTATCGTTTGCCATCCATAAATATTTTAACAACCATGGGTTTTACTACATGCATTCCCCAATTATTACAGGAAGTGATGCCGAAGGCGCCGGAGAAATGTTCCAGGTTACCAATCTGGATTTGAAAAATCCGCCGAAGGACAATAACGGAAATATTGATTATTCCAAAGATTTCTTCGGGAAGGAAACCAATTTAACCGTTTCTGGGCAATTGGAAGCCGAAACTTACGCCATGTCGCTCGGAAAAGTTTATACGTTTGGCCCCACGTTCCGGGCAGAAAACTCGAATACCTCCCGCCATTTGGCTGAATTTTGGATGATTGAGCCCGAAGTGGCCTTTATGGATCTGGCCGGAAATATGGATTTGGCCGAAGATTTTATGAAATCGGTTATTCAATACATTCTGGATAACAACCGTGAAGATTTAGAGTTTCTGGACAAGCGTTTGCAAGACGAAGACAAAGCTAAACCGCAGGCCGAGCGCAGCGGCATGGGCCTTATTGAAAAGCTGAATTTTGTTACCGACAATCATTTTAAGCGCGTGAGCTACACCGAGGCCATCGATATTTTACGCAATAGCAAACCCAATAAAAAGAAAAAATTCAAATATTTAATTGATGAGTGGGGCTGCGATTTACAGAGCGAGCACGAACGCTTCCTGGTTGAAAAACATTTTAAATGCCCGGTCATTCTGTTCGATTACCCCGCCAATATCAAAGCATTCTATATGCGCCTTAACGACGACGGCAAAACGGTTCGCGCTATGGATATTCTTTTTCCGGGCATTGGCGAAATGGTTGGAGGGGCACAGCGTGAAGAACGATTGGACATTTTAAAACAAAAAATGGCCGTTCTAAACATTCCTGAAGAAGAACTTTGGTGGTACCTGGATCTGCGAAAATACGGCACCGCGGTGCATTCCGGTTTTGGTCTAGGCTTTGAACGTTTAGTGATGTTTGCTACCGGAATGAGCAATATTAGGGATGTAATTCCGTTTCCTAGAACACCACAAAACGCAGCATTTTAACAAAAAAATAAAAAAAAGTGTAACTTGGCACAGCTTTGAAATCACACACCCATTATTTATCTTTGAGTAACAAGCCTACAACAACACATGCTTAAACAACAATTACAATTCAAATTATCGCAAAAGCTCTCGCCGCAGCAAATTCAATTGATGAAATTGATACAACTGCCTACGCAAGCTTTTGAGCAGCGCCTAAAACAGGAACTGGAAGAAAATCCGGCCTTGGAAGGCGGAAAGGACGATGCCAGAGACGATTTGGATTCTGATTTTGATAATTCGGCCGATGAATACAACGACAATGAAACCATTGAAGCCGATGAAATTAATGTTGACGAATATTTAAGCGACGACGAAGTTCCCGACTACCGAACGCAAACCAATAATTACAGCAGTGATGATGACGATAAAACCATGCCCTACGCTGCAGGCACCTCGTTTACGCAACATTTGCTCAATCAGTTGAACACTTACCGATTAACCGACGAAGAGCGCGATATCGCCGAATTTTTGGTGGGAAGCGTAGATGAAAGTGGTTATATCCGTAGGGAATTAAGCGATATTATGGACGATTTGGCCTTTACACAAAACGTTTACACCACTGAAGAAAACATTGAAAAGGTGCTTAAAAAAGTACATCAATTAGACCCTGCTGGTGTTGGGGCAAGAGATTTACAAGAATGTTTAAGCATACAGTTGCACCGAAAAGAAAAAAATGCCGATACAGATTTGGCTATTGATATTATCGATAATGCCTTTGACCAATTCACCAAAAAGCACTATAAAAAATTGCTCCAAAAATTCGATATTACCGAAGAACAGTTAAAAGGAGCTATTTCTGAAATTGAGCATTTAAACCCCAAACCAGGTGGTTCGTATTCTGGGAACAACCGCATTGTGGAGCATGTGGTGCCCGATTTTGCCATTAAAATAGTTGATGGCGAACTAGAACTTACCCTTAACGGAAGAAACGCCCCAGAGCTACATGTATCACGCGAGTACAACAACATGCTGAAAGGTTACAAAGAAGCCAAAGATAAATCGAAATCACAAAAAGACGCCGTACTCTTTATCAAACAAAAATTGGATGCCGCCAAGTGGTTTATTGAAGCCATAAAACAGCGTCAACAAACCTTATTTGTAACCATGAGTGCCATAATGCACTACCAAAAGGATTATTTTTTAACGGGCGACGAACGCAATTTGAAACCCATGATCCTCAAAGATATTGCAGACGAAATAAACATGGACGTCTCAACCGTGTCGCGTGTGGCAAACAGTAAATATGTTGATACGCCTTACGGCACTATTTTGATAAAGGATTTGTTTTCAGAATCGATGAAAAACGATCAGGGCGAAGACGTTTCAACCCGCGAAATCAAAAAAATACTGGAAACTGTTATTGAGGAAGAAAATAAGAAAAAGCCTTTAACCGATGAAAATTTGGCTTCTATATTAAAAGAAAAAGGCTACCCTATTGCTAGGCGTACCGTTGCAAAATACAGAGAGCAATTGGATATTCCGGTGGCACGACTCCGTAAAAAAATATAATGGACAAACTTTTAAAAAGCATCTCGTATGTTTTTCATCCGCTAATTATGCCCCTGTTTG
>CAZZDI010000019.1:0-21228 GCA_964653155.1 uncultured Flavobacteriaceae bacterium
GGCCAGTGCCCGTATATTATCTGCAGCCTGTTGATCAATTTTTTTGTTCATTTTTTAATTACAATTTAGTCTTTATATTGTTTATTGTTTTTCTCTTTACTCTATTAAAAAAGTAATGGTTCGCAAAACTAAAACTTTTTATCCAAAACCATTATTTAATTTCAAATTATATGGCTATTAAAACATTACACTTCTTAAATTTTGTTACAAATATAAAATATTTTTACACAAGTGTAAAAAAAACACTTGTATAATCTTTTAAATATATTCAAAACTTGAAATTAATTTGTACGCTCATTCAATAAGCACCAAAAAAATCAATAGAATCATTTATACTTATAGGTATTTGCTTAAATTTGCAGACTAAAATTTTTCTATGTACAGGAGTCATAATTGCGGTGAATTAACATCGACCGACATCAATAAAGAAGTAACCCTTGCGGGATGGGTTCAAAAAATAAGAGACAAAGGTTTTATTGTTTGGGTAGATTTGCGCGACCGTTACGGTATTACCCAGCTAGTTTTTGATGAAGAACGCACTACTAAAGACATGATGGAGCAAGCCCAAAAATTGGGCCGCGAGTTTGTGGTTCAGGTTACTGGCACTGTTATTGAGCGTGCTTCGAAAAACCCGAACATCCCTACGGGCGACATAGAATTATTGGTTTCAGAATTAAACATTTTAAATGAAGCCAAGTTACCGCCATTCACTATTGAAGATAAAACCGATGGTGGTGAAGACATCCGAATGAAATACCGTTATTTGGATATCCGCAGAAACCCTGTAAAAAACAGTTTGATTTTTAGGCATAAAGTGACCCAAGAGGTTCGCAACTATCTTTCTAAAGAAGGTTTTATTGAAGTGGAGACGCCTTATTTAATAAAATCGACTCCCGAAGGCGCGCGCGATTTCGTGGTGCCCAGCCGAATGAACGAAGGTCAGTTTTACGCCCTTCCGCAATCGCCTCAAACCTTTAAGCAACTGCTTATGGTGGGCGGTATGGATAAATACTTTCAAATTGTGAAATGCTTTAGGGATGAGGATTTACGCGCTGACCGTCAGCCCGAGTTTACACAGATTGACTGTGAAATGGCCTTTATCGAGCAGGAGGATATTTTAAATGCCTTTGAAGGCTTAACACGCCACTTATTAAAGGAAATTAATGGTGTTGAAGTTGAAAAATTCCCAAGGATGCTTTATGACGATGCCATGCGTTTGTACGGAAACGACAAACCCGACATTCGCTTCGGGATGGTATTCGGTGAACTGAACGACGTTGCTCAACATAAAGATTTTAACGTATTTAATGCTGCCGAATTGGTAGTCGGTATTGCCGTACCTGGCGGAAACAGCTACACCAGAAAAGAAATCGACAAATTGATTGATTGGGTAAAGCGTCCGCAAATAGGCGCATTGGGCATGGTTTACTGCCGATGTAATGACGACGGCACGTTTAAATCTTCAGTAGATAAATTTTACGACCAAAACGACTTAGCGAAATGGGCCGAAGCGACCGGTGCAAAACCCGGTGATTTGATTTGTGTGCTTTCGGGCGACAAAAATAAAGTGAGAGCACAATTGAGTGCCTTACGTATGGAATTGGCCGAACGCTTAGGCTTGCGTAAACCCGATGAGTTCGCTCCACTTTGGGTAATGGATTTCCCTTTATTGGAATGGGACGAAGATACCCAACGCTACCACGCCATGCACCATCCATTCACCTCGCCAAAACCAGAGCAGATTGAATTGTTAAAAACCGATCCCGGAGCCGTAAAAGCCAATGCTTACGATTTAGTTTTGAACGGTAACGAAATTGGTGGTGGTTCCATTCGTATCCATGATAAAGAAACCCAATCGTTAATGTTCGATTATCTAGGCTTTACGCCCGAAGAAGCCAAAGCACAATTCGGATTTTTAATGGATGCCTTCCAATACGGTGCACCACCACACGGCGGTTTGGCCTTTGGTTTGGACCGATTGGTGGCTATTTTGGGCGGACAGGAAACCATTAGGGATTTCATTGCCTTCCCAAAGAACAATGCCGGGCGCGACGTGATGATTGATGCCCCTGCTCCCATTGACGACGAACAATTAGAGGAATTAAGTTTAAAACTTAATATTAAACAATAAAAACAAAATCCTGCTTTACAGCAGGATTTTTTGGTCAGCGATACTATGCCGAAAAAAACAGTATTAAAGCAAATATTAATTTGGCGCGCCAAACACATTTCCAACAGGCAGTTTGTTTACATCCTTAGCATCCTTATCGGTTTTACTTCGGGGCTAGGTGCAGTAGTCTTAAAAAACTTAACGCACTTTATCCAGCACTTACTGGAAACCAAGTTTATCACCTATTACCACCATGCATTTTATTTTCTTTTTCCCATTTTAGGATTGGCCATGGTGTATTTAATCATGAAATACATCATAAAACAGAAGGTTAGCCATGGCATCCCCTCTACTTTATACGCTATCTCCAAACGGAAGGGCATCATGAAACGGTTTCAAATGTACGGCTCTATTTTAACCGCTCCGCTAACCGTTGGCTTTGGCGGTTCGGTAGGATTGGAAGGCCCAACCGTTGCCACCGGAGCAGCATTGGGGTCGAACATTTCGCGCATGTTCCACATGAACCAAACCACAAGAAACCTACTTATTGGCTGTGCCGCTGCCGGCGCCATGAGCTCGATTTTTAAAGCGCCCATTGCTGCCCTTATTTTTGCCATTGAAGTATTTAGTTTAGACCTCACCTTTGCCTCATTGCTCCCACTTTTGTTCGCTTCATTATCGGCCATTTTAACCTCCTATTTTTTCTTTGGCGACGATATTTTACTGCCTTTTCGAATTGAAGATAAATTCTATATTAACGATGCCCCTTTTTATATGGTTTTAGGTGTTGTTTCTGCTTTTATTTCTATTTATTTTACTGAAGTTTACGACAAAATCCATACGTTTTTTGACAAAATAGATTCTCCCGTAAAAAAACTGTTTGTGGGCGGCATGGGTATTGGCCTGCTTGTTTTTTTAATTCCGCCATTATACGGCGAAGGTTTTGAAGTAATCAACAACCTTATTGCCGGGAACCCAGAATTGGCTCTTGAAAACAACGTGCTACACTTAGATTTGAACAATATTTGGATGGTTGTTTTATTATTGTCCGGGCTCCTATTTTTTAAAATCATAGCCAGCTGCCTCACCTTTGGCGCCGGTGGCGTGGGCGGTATTTTTGCCCCTGTGCTTTTTATGGGCAGTATCATGGGGAACTGTTTGGCCAAAATCATTAATCACTGTAGTTTGTTCAACTCGCCCGTTTCCGAAAGCAATTTTACTTTGGTGGGCATGGCCGGTTTGCTGGCCGGTGTTTTGCACGCCCCATTAACGGCCATTTTTTTAATTGCCGAACTTACCGGAGGCTACGAGCTTTTTATCCCGCTTATGTTAACGGCTACCATTTCGTTTTCCATTACAAAATATTTTAAATCGCATTCGGTTTACAATATGGAACTGGGCCGAAAAGGCGAACTCATCACCCATGATAAAGACCATGCCGTGCTCACTTTAATGAATATCGAGAAGGTTATTGAACGAAACTTTGTGGTAATCAACCCCGAGATGACGCTTGAGGAAATGATTCAAAATGCCGTTATCAAATCCAACCGGAACATTTACCCCGTGGTTAAAAGCGATACCAAAAAGCTACAGGGTATTATTCTGCTGGACGATTTACGCCCCATAATGTTCGACCAATCGCTGTACCGCAATGTTGTGGCTACCGATGTAATGCAAAAACCACCGGCGGTAATTAATCTCGACTCCGATAAAATGACCCATATCATGCAGAAATTTCAAGACAGTAGTGCATGGAATTTGCCCGTTACCAAAAACGGCATTTATTACGGGTTCATTTCAAAATCAAAATTACTCACGGCCTACAGACGCCAGTTAATTACACTCCAAGGAAATTCTTAAAACACAACAGCGTTTTAGTTCAATAATTTAGTATTTTTAGCCTATGCCTACAACCTCATCAAATTTATTGCGCAAGTTTTTAATCTGGAAATATAAATACCTTTCAGAGCGGCAATTCATATATATTTTAAGCATAGTGGTGGGCATTCTAGCAGGTATGGGCACGGTGGTTTTAAAAAACCTTACCCATTTTATACGCTCGCTGTTAGAGCTAAAATTATTTCAAAATTACCAAAATACGCTTTACTTTATTTTCCCCATTATTGGGTTGGCCCTGGTTTATATTATAAAACAAACTTGGCTAAAAAAACACATTGGGCATGGTATTTCCACTACGTTGTACGGACTATCAAAACTTAACGGCATCCTTCCCAGATACAATATTTATGCCGCATTGATAACAGCCCCGTTAACCGCCGGTTTTGGGGGCTCGGTGGGTTTGCAAGGGCCTGCTGTTAGCGTGGGGGCAGCTTTGGGATCTAATACGGCACAACTGTTCCATACCAATACCAAGGTTCGGTTACTTTTAATTGGTTGCGCTTCGGCCGGAGCCATGGCCTCGATGTTTAAAGCGCCCATTGCCGCTATTATTTTTGCTGTTGAAATTTTCAGTTTAGATATTGCTTTCGCTTCATTAGTCCCTTTACTTTTGGCGTCGGTTTCTGCAGTCATCACATCATATATGTTTTTGGGTACCGATGTTTTGCTTCATGTTGATTTAGATGATAATTTTGAATTCAACAACATTCCCTTATATATTCTTTTGGGCATTGTAACCGCTATAACTTCTGTTTATTTCTCGAAAGTATTTTTTGCCATTACCAACTTTTTCAAGCAATTTGAAAGTCGGGCAAAACGGCTACTGATTGGCGGAATTGCCATTGGTACCATGTTGTATTTTATTCCGCCTTTATACGGTGAGGGCTACAACCTCATGAACAACCTTTTAAAAGGTGACCACCTTGCAGCCATTGGAAAAACACCCATAAACCTCGATTTGAGCAATATTTGGATCGTTATCGGGCTTCTGTTGGGAATTGCCATTTTTAAGGCCATTGCCATGGCCACTACTTTTGGTGCCGGCGGTGTGGGCGGCATATTTGTCCCCACGCTGATTATGGGCAGCGTTTTAGGCCATGCCTTTGCCAAAATTGTGAACAACATTGGGTTGAACTTTTCTGTTCCAGAGGCCAACTTTACCCTTTTGGGCATGACGGGGCTCATGGCCGGCGTACTACATGCGCCGCTAACCGCCATATTCCTTATTGCTGAAATTACCAGCGGGCACCAACTTTTTGTTCCGCTTATGATTGTTGCCGCCATTTCGTTCGCCATTACAAAATACTACGTATCACATTCTATTTACACCATGAAACTGGCCGAGCGCGGCGAATTGATGACCCACGACAAAGACCAAAATGTACTTATGGTTTTAGATATAGACAAAGTGGTAGAAACCAATTTTATTACCCTAAAACCCGAAATGAAATTAGGCCAAATTTTAAACGAAGCCGTTGCAAAATCGTCCCGGAACCATTTTCCTGTGGTGAACGAGCTGAATGAATTTTTAGGCGTTATTAGACTTGACGACATCAGGCACATGATGTTTAATGCCGATTTGTACGACCAAGTAAGTGTGGCCGATTTGATGCACGCCGATGCCGGAATTATTGATTATGATGCAGACTCGATGAATGATATTATGGAAAAATTTAAAACCACAGGCGCTTGGAATTTACCTGTAATCAAACAAGGGAAATATTATGGCTATATTTCAAAATCGAAATTACTAACCGCATATCGGCGCCAACTTATTAAATTCACAAAATAACCATGAAATACCTTATTTTCATATTAACCATCGCCGTTTTCACCAGTATTGTTTTGGGTTTCGTGCTCGATGTGGACTATTCAGAAAAACTAATTGGTTTTGGGGTGGCCGGGCTATTTTTGGTCGTTTTCCCTTTGTTTATTTATCACCGTTGGAAAGACCGTAACTTAAAAGATTATATGCTCACCAAAGAAAATTTGGACAAAATGCGAGAAAACCAGAGAGAAGACAAGTATTAGTTTTCTCAATATTTTACAGAAATGAATTAATGAGACCCTGGAACAAGTTCAGGGCAACAAATGTCAATTCAAATTCCGTTTTTCTATAAAAAACCGCTTCAAAAGCGTAGAAGCTTCATCTTCCAAAATACCGCCTTTTATTTGGGTTTTGGGATGCAGTTTGGTTTTTAAGTTAATGCAACCACGTTCCATATCGCGGGCACCAAAAACAATATTCGAAATTTGGCTCCAATACAAAGCGCCTGCGCACATTTGGCAAGGCTCTAAAGTGACATAAAGTGTGCAATTTTGCAGATATTTTCCGCCTAAAAAATTGGCGGCCGCCGTAATAGCTTGCATTTCGGCATGTGCAGTAACATCGTTAAGCGTCTCGGTTAAATTATGTCCGCGGGCAATAATCCTATTATCGATTACCACAACCGCTCCAACCGGAATTTCCCCTTTTCTGAAAGCCATTTCGGCTTCCTGCAGGGCCTTTTTCATAAAATAGGTATCGTCAAATGGCTCTATCATAGTTCCAAAAATAAAAAAGACGAACCAATTTACGGTTCGTCTTTTTTAAAATAATTCAAAAACAGAATTTATTCAATAACAATCTTTTGATTGGTATTGATGTGCTGTCCTTTAATTTTCAAAATATATAATCCGGACTTCAAGCTACTGGTGTTCAACTCTACTTCACCAAATAATTCTGCATTTTTGTCCAGCACCTTTCGGCCGTTAATATCTATTAAACTTATTGAAACATCGCCGAGGTTTTTTCCTGCATTTACAACCAATTTGTTGCTTGCTGGGTTTGGATAAATTTTATAATCGCGAACAGTGAATGCACTTGAACTTAAGGTAGTACAATTGGCCAAAGAAGGATCGCTGGGATCTGGGGTTGAGAAACCGTTAACTTGATCTTCTAACCTAAACGGGAGACCCATTGAGGCATCAACTCCAAGTCCACGTCGCGCAAACACTTCCCAAATTAAACACTGGTCTTCTCCGCCGGTTAATGCTATATCGGCTGCTAAAATACCGTCTCGCCCTTCAATAAACTCGGGATCACAACCTTGTAATTTTAGGCCTTCAACCACAAGACGCATCACCCTGTTGTTTCCTCCGGTTCCATTAATTAGGTCGGGGTCAAAGCCATATTTTTCAATATAAGCCCAAGCTAAATCCCACAGCATTGTGGCCCAAATGGTACCGTTATAATGTACCGACCGATTACGGATTATGGGATCTCCATCTTCGTCTTCACCTAAAATTGTATTGTCGTTTGTTGCTTCAAAGGTATATTCATTAACCGACATATCTGTGCTGTACTTTCTAAGCCTAATACCTTGCCCATCTACACCTTCAGCATTTGAATACGTTGCAATGCCTTTGCCTGTAGCCCCATTGTCTGAAGCTTTCATGGTTACCATAAAAGCAAAGAAATCTGACCAACCTTCACCCATTTGGAAATTGCCCGTTAAGCAGTCTGAATTATCTGCTCCGCCTGTTAGCCTAGTGGATATACCATGGCCGTATTCATGAGCAATAATTTCATTATCTAAACTAGAATCTAGCATTGGAGCAACAACAATGGTTGCGCTTAAAGTTTCTCCATTTTGAATGGCTGTAATTATGGCATCACCATCAGTAAAATTAACAAAGATTGAAGGTATGGTAAAAGCGGGATCGGTAACGCCGTACATGCTTACATAATCTACATAACTGGGGTCGTTGGTGGGGTTGTTGTGATTGGCTACAATTACAGCAATGGCTCCTGCATCTTGTGCATTTTGAATTTTAGCGGTAAAATTACAAGTTCCTCGTCTTATTACAGCTATTTTTCCATTAACCTCTGCACTGTTAACCAATGCCGTACAGCCTTCTTCTGGAATGCCTGACCCATCATCGACCACAACCAAATTACCGGTAACGGGCGTTGTGGTAGGCCGGGTAATATTCCCGAATCCCTCCTCGCCTTCAGACTGTGAGGGCAACGCCGCGGCAAAGCCCCCTTCAAGTGTACCATTGTTGATTGTTAGCGGCGGCGTAGAAAAATCGTTCCATAAATACATTTGCATTCTGGGATTACTACCGTCTGGCGGTGTTGCAAAGTTTGCATTATCGGTTTGCGGATCGGTGGGGTGCTCAATAGCATCTTGGCTATCGGCCAATACAGCATCACCTTCCACTCCTCCATTGCCGTAATTGTTCACTTGAAAGTTTCCACTAGCCTCATCAAACCCATAATGGTACCAGATATCGTGCATCATGTTACTGGTGTAAAACAGGTTTACTGTAGATACATCTTGATACCCTATTGGGTCTTGGTTAAGATCTAGAGTAAAATTGAAATTGAGTGCCGAAGTTCCGTCTGGCGAAACGCCTTCATCGTTTCCACCATCTCTATCTTCTTGCGCCCAAACATTGTTCCCTCGAGTAATGGTATATTCTGGGCCTGCAATACCATTGGTATCGTGCCAACCAAATGGCGATGCCGTATCATCGGCAGGATTCGTTACTAACTGAATGGTTCCATGATTTGGACTCTCGGTTGGCAAAGCAAACACATTGTACTGTGAGCCATCTGCAAACACAGCAGATTCAGTTGTTTTAAACAAATTAACAGCCGTTTCAGTTTCTTTCAAACCCAATATTTCGTCACTGTGGCGGGTATGGCTTCCGTGGAATTTACAGCGGATTACCCAATCGTTGGCCTCCAAAACTTCACCAGTAACGGCATCAACCCTAACGCTCCACCAATGCTGTCCATCTAAAGTATAAACGCTTAAATTCCATGCCAATCTTAAAGATCCGTCGGGCATTTGGCAATACACCTGCTCTACCGGTATGTTTTCCTGTGAAACGTTTCCTTTTGAAAAAATATCCTTTCCCTTTTCGGTTTCCAATAATTTTACAGCACCAACCTGTCCTAATTTAAAGTGGGAGGCCACATTTTGAATAGCCTGAGTTTTGCTAATTAAAGCTGCCTGAACATTTATTTTTTTACTGATTCCCCTTTGAAACTTATTTGCAAAATGAAAAACACTACCATTTTTTATGCCTGCAGTAGATATCGCATTATGAATTTTAATGCCATTGTAGGTTTGGTTTAAGTAAACATGGGTAACTCCAGTAGATTTAGAGTACACCTCACGGTTTAATTGGATGTCCTTTAAATCGGCATCGACCAAATTGAACTTGGTCTTGTTTTGCGTTAAATACTCCGTGATTTTGGGAGCGTGTTTCGATTTTTCCAACAGCTCTTGTCCAAACATACTGTTTAAGGCTAAAAAAGAAAAAACCACTAAAAACAGTGCTTTGTAATTGTTTTTCATTATTATTTTTATTTGAATTAGTCACTCAAATATAATTATTCTTCAATAAATATCCATTAACGATGAAAATTTATTAATACAATCTTAGTCAGAAACTTAAATACAGTAAGCAGGGCACAAAAAAAGCTGCCATTTTTAGGCAGCTTTTTTTAATACTTAGAAAATCTTAAATTTAAGATTGCTTTACAAATACATCTACCCACGCTTCACCATCTTCGGTACCGTAAACTTTTAGAGTATTTTCAGTTACTTCAATTGTATAGACTACTTTATCGCCCTCAAAGTTTAAGCTCAACGTATTTCCATCTCTTACAAAAGCGCCAAAACCTACTTCTTCTTCAACACAAGTTGTGCCATCAAAATCAAACTCGGTAGACATCACTCCTTTGTTGTCGAATACAACAATATCAGCACACTCATCTTCACCCAAAGCAACAAACTCGCCATCAACTTCTTCTCCTGTCAGTTCCCAACGACCAACAATTGAAAAACTGCCTTCTTGGATACCATCCTCTTCTCCCGAAGTTTCTGGATTAATATCATCTTCACTAGTAGGGATTTCGCTTTCACTAGGGAAGTTTCCTTCGTCGCTGTTATCATCACTGCTACAGGCAACAAAAGCGGTTACAAATAAAATTAAGGCTAAGTTCTTCAATAAATTCATAAGTTTAAAATTTTAAATTAATATTTCCTACAAACCTAGACCTTCAACTTTTAAAAAACAAGGCTATTTTAACAATTTCGATAAACTGCCACACCCTATAAACAGGCACATAGCAGCTATTTCTGCCTGTATTCTTTCTATGCATTTGTTTAACAGCTATTTATAAGTTTTCAATTAAAAAACTATATTTTTGCCCTGTGAAGCATTCCATTTTAAACCATATAAACACCCCTGAAGACCTCCGCAGTTTAAACCCCAAAGAATTGCCGGAGCTGGCCAAGGCATTGCGCCAATTTATCATCAATATCGTTGCTACGAAAGAAGGCCATTTGGGCGCGAGTTTGGGCGTGGTAGAATTGACCATAGCCCTACATTATGTATTTAACACCCCAGACGACCAACTCATTTGGGATGTGGGCCACCAGGCCTACGGGCACAAAATATTAACCGGGCGCCGCGACCAATTCCATACCAACCGGCAATGGGGCGGCATTAGTGGTTTTCCGAAACGCGCTGAAAGCGAATACGATACTTTTGGCGTTGGGCATGCCTCCACCTCTATTTCCGCTGCTTTGGGCATGGCCATTGCTTCAAAAATTAAAGGCGATATGGATAAACAACACGTTGCCATAATTGGCGATGCCAGTATTGCGGGCGGGATGGCTTTTGAAGGACTAAACCATGCCGGTGTTACCGATGCCAATATTTTGGTAATCCTTAACGACAATGCCATTGGCATAGACCCCAGCGTTGGCGCACTAAAACAATATTTAACCAACGTGAAAAAAGGCACACAAAAGCGAAACAATATTATTAAAGCTTTGAATTTTGATTATTCGGGACCTATTGACGGACACGATTTTGAGATGCTATTGAAGGAACTAAAGCGTCTCAAAAAAACAAAAGGCCCTAAATTTCTGCACGTGATTACCACAAAAGGCAAAGGACTGAAACAGGCCGAAGCCGACCAAGTAAAATACCACGCCCCAGGAAAATTCGATGCCAAAACAGGCAATTTAATTGCCAAAGCCTATGTAAAACAACCACCAAAATATCAGGATGTTTTTGGGCATACCATTGTTGAATTGGCCCAAAAAAACCAAAAAATTGTAGGGATTACTCCTGCCATGCCCACAGGAAGCTCCCTGAAATTTATGATGGAAGCCCTACCCAAACGGGCTTTTGATGTAGGTATTGCCGAGCAGCATGCCGTTACCTTAGCGGCCGGTATGGCCACCCAAGGGCTCATTCCGTTTTGTAATATTTATTCAACTTTTTTACAACGTGCTTACGACCAAATTATACACGACGTTGCCCTGCAAAAACTACCCGTTATTTTTTGTTTAGACCGCGCCGGATTGGTCGGTGCCGATGGCGCCACCCATCACGGTGTATTCGATTTGAGTTATTTGCGCTGCATACCCAACCTCATCATTTTTTCACCGCGAAACGAAATGGAACTTCGAAACATCATGTACACCGCCCAATTAGGCTTGGATGCCCCTATTGCCATTCGCTACCCACGCGGAAACGGCGTTACCATAAATTGGAAACAACCTTTTAAAAACATCGAAATCGGGAAAGGGGTCGTTTTAAAAGAAGGTCAGGATTTGGCCATTTTAACTATCGGGAGCATGGCCAAAAACGTTAGCGAAGCCATTGGAGATTTAGAGGTGTCGCATTACGATATGCGTTTTGTAAAACCACTGGATGAAATATTATTACATTACATTTTTAAAAACCACCACACCGTTGTTACGGTTGAAGACAATGTTATTAACGGTGGCTTTGGAAGCGCTATTTTAGAATTTGCTGCCAGCCACAATTACAAAAACGCGATAAAAATTTTAGGTATTCCCGACACGTTTATTGAACATGGCAGCACCGCAAAACTACAACAAACCGTTGGTTTGGATGCCAATAGTTTAACGGCATGTTTTAAACGTTTGCTTTGATTTAAAATAGCTTGGCTTTGCTAATTTTTTTTTCAACTACCCTATTTCACTTATACCAAACCCGTTTTTCAATAACAAATAACCAAAAACTCTTATATTTCAATTAACGCAACGTTCTGCGGAGCCATCTTGATATTTTAAAATTTAAGGTTTAAATTTGTGTTTTAGTGAACAGTAGTGCCCAAACTCTAGACAGCCCCTTGAAAACAAACCTCAAATAAGTCTAAGCTAAAAAAATGAAAAAAATACTATTTCCTACCGACTTTTCACCTTCGGCCCACAAAGCATTTGCTTACGCTATCAACATAGCCAAGAAAACCCATTCTAGAGTTGATGTTATACATATCTACCCCGAGCCCGGCAAAGGCAAAGAGCTTTACATGGACCCCAAACAACTGCGCGATACCCGCAAAACGTTTCAGAAAAACATGGAGAAAAAAATGGCCGAGTTCACGCAACAATATGACGCTAAAGCCATAGGAAGCAAAGTAGTATTCCCTTCGGACGAAACAACCAGTAAAATCATAGAACTTAGCGCCCACCAATACGACCTCATTATAATGGGCACTAAAGGTGAAAGAAATGCTCTGAGCAAAATGATTGGCAGTATCACAACAAAAACCATGATGAATGCCCACTGCCCTGTATTGGCCATACCTGGCAACACAGAATTTAAAGGCATCGAAACCATAACCTACTCGACGTCGCTTACAGAGAAGGACAGCGCATTTCTTCAATCACTTTCAGAATTTGCGAACCTATTTGGCGCATCAATTGAATACCTACATGTTACTGAAAATGCAAAAGAGAAGACTCTCAGCAATCTAAAAGCGAAAGGCCTGCCTACCGATGCGCCCAATGTTCACCTGATAAACAACACCTCTGTTTTAAGTGGGGTAGATCACTTTTTAAAAGAAAACAAAACAGACATATTGGCCCTTTTTATTCCTAAAAGGACATTTCTTGACCAACTATTCCATAAGAGTGTCTCAAAAAAACTAACGTTTTATGCAGGCATACCGCTTTTCGTTGTAAACGAAAAATAGATGCACAACCTACTTCCGTTAATTGCAGAAGTATTTATCATTAAAACGTAACCCCTTCAATTTTTTTAAAATTTTGAATGGCCTTACTATCCGAAAGCAACGATACGTAATGACACACCGACAACAACCTTTGATACAAATCATCGGTTTTAAAATTGATGGTTTCGGGCAAACGGGTCAATATTAATTTATCGTAATTTGAAGCCGTGCCGTTATACGAGTTATTTACTGCAGCGGTATAAACCCCCAACAGCTTGTTGATAATTTGGTAACCGGCAATTTCTTTATCAACCACCTCTTCCGATCGGTAAACGTTTTCGACACTTATTTTAATGATGTCCTTAATTTGGGCATCGTACTTACTTTTATCCAATAGCGCACAATCAAAACTTCCGTTTAAAATAGCGTCTTCGTTGGCCATAAAAACATCGACTGCATCGTTGATGAGTGCACCAATGGCAAGTGCGCGCAGGTAACCAATACGATCTTCGCGGCTGGAAAGCGCATAGTAGTTTTCGGCTATTATATTTTCACGAATCACTTTCGAAAGGTATTCCAAAGCATATTCCTCTTGGATAAGCCCCAAATTGATGCCGTCTTCAAAATCGATGATGGTATAGCAAATATCGTCGGCCGCTTCAACCAAATACGCCAAAGGATGTCTCGAAAAACTAATATGGTCGTTGCTTCGTTTTATCAGCCCCAATTCATTGGCCACATCTACAAAAGCAGCTTTGTCACTTTGGAAAAATCCATATTTTTTATCGGCAATATGTGTTGTGGGCCTTTTGGGCAACGATTCTTTGGGGTATTTGGTAAAGGCTCCGAGTGTGGCGTAGCTCATACGTAAACCACCTTTTCGTCCGGGGCGGTTTTGGGTCAATATTTTAAAGCCGTTGGCATTGCCTTCAAAATCGCAAAGGTCTTGGTATTGTTTTTCGGTAAGTTGGTCTTGGTATTGTTTTCCTTCGCCTGTTTTAAAAAATTCACCAATGGCCTTTTCGCCCGAATGCCCAAACGGTGGGTTCCCGATATCGTGCGCCAATGCCGCCGTGGCCACAATGGCCCCAAAATCGTTGGCCTGATAGCCGTGCACACTTTGCAAATGCGGATGTTTTTCCAGCACTTTCAACCCTACTTTTCTTCCCAACGAACGCCCTACCACGCTCACCTCCAAACTGTGGGTTAAACGGGTGTGCACAAAATCGGTTTCCGACAATGGGATCACCTGGGTTTTATCCTGCAGGCTCCTAAATTCCGAAGAAAAAATAATACGATCGTAATCTACTTCAAAGCCCAAGCGGGTTTCGTCCTGTTCTTTTCTTAATCTTTTATTGGTATCGCCAAAGCGTTTTAAGGATAATAATTGTTCCCAGTCCATCGTTCATTTTTAAAGCAAGGCAAGATAAAAAAGTTCTTTTTAACCCCTCATTTTTTCCTTTGCTTTTTTCAATTTACTGCAGTTAACGTTAAGATAACATTTTAATCATGGTTGTTTAATCTTTTGATAACATTGAATTTATGGTGTTTCGTTTATTTTGCCCTGTATTTCACGCCAGTAAACATGAAGCACTTAATCATCATTGCCACTATACTTTTCAGCACACTTTCCTTTAGCCAAAACACTGGGCTTATTGTTGGAAAAGTTTTGGACAATGAAGTTGAAAATGCGCCTTTGGTTTTAGCCAACATCAGCATTAAAAATACCGAGGTAAAAACCAACACCGACCAAACCGGTATGTTTGTTATTGAAAACTTGGAAGCCGGTGATTATACTTTGGTTTGCAGTTTTGTGGGTTACGAATCTCAAGAAATCGACGTTCACGTTGACGGCCTTAACCCGGTAGAGCTAAAACTGACTTTAGAAGCCAGCAAAGTTTCAATGGACGACATTGCTTTAGCCATGGCGATGGCAAATAATGAGCAGAGTTCAAAAAACACTTCAGACCAGTAAAACAGCCAAGTTACCGGCAAACGACACATCACTTTATCCTTTTTTTCCTGAAAAACCATTGAAAAGCATTTAAGCTTCTTCACCTGAATTTCATCATTAAACCTGATTCGGTTCCGGATTTCAGTACAATTCATTTTTTTGATTTTTCAAGCAACACTACCCCCAATCCCACCTCTCCTTAAAAACGAAAAACACCCTGTTTTCAATGTTAAATTAACGTAATGATTACACATTAAAACCCAACCACCACATAACGTTTACATAACCCTTATGTTACCATTGTTTAACCCGAACATAACACCCCGTTTACATAGCCTATCGTTCTTTGCACAAGATAAAAACTAAGAAATATGAAAAAATTCACCCTATTTTTAGCACTGATTACAGCATCGGTTTTTTATGGACAAAACACTGGTTCTGTGGTTGGTAAACTAACCGACAAAGAATATAACAACGAACCTTTGGCCTTTGCCAACGTGTTAATAAAAGGTACCACAAAAGGAACCACTTCTGATTTTGACGGATTATACGCCCTCGAAAATTTAGATGCCGGCGATTACACTTTAATATATAGTTTTGTGGGTTACGAAACCCAAGAGCTTGCCGTAACCGTTGTGGCCGGAAAAGTTACCGAAGTGAATGTGCCCATGGGCGCAAGTGCTGCTTCGTTGGACGAGGTGGTAATCACTACAACTACCAAGCGTGAAAGTGAAACTGCTCTGTTGTTAGAGCAGAAAAAAGCTATTGAATTTAAACAAAGTATTGGCGCTGAAGAAATTTCTAAAAAGGGAATCAGTGATGTTGCCTCTGCTGTAGCAAAAACTACGGGGATTTCTAAACAAGAGGGTTCTGGAAATATTTATGTCCGCGGTTTAGGAGACCGTTACAATACAACTACCATGAACGGGCTCCCTTTGCCTTCTAACGACCCAACAAGAAAAAATATTAGTTTAGATATATTTTCTACAGATATTGTGGAATACATAGACATTTCCAAAACCTATACATACAGTAATTACGGTGATTTTGCCGGAGCTAATATTGATATTGTTTCTAAAAATTATACAGGCAAAGGCTTTTTCGAAGTTAAAGTAGGTTCTGGCATTAACAGCAATGCCTTTAGCGAAAGTAATTTCCGCCTTCAAGATGGTCCCAACAATACTGGGTTCTTCTCTAAAAACTACCCAAACAACCCTTTAAATGCTTATAATTTTGACACTAGCTGGGATAAATCTTCATCAAACAAACAACCTGTAAACATTTCTTTGGGCCTTACCGGGGGCGATTCGTTCAATGTAGGCGAAACTGGCAAAATAAGCTTCTTTGCATCAGCCGCTTTTGATAATGGGTACTATTTCACCGAAGGTATCGCTAGAGGTTCTGTAAATGCGCAGTCGGTAGCCCGTAGAGATTTAACCTTTAAATCTTACGCCTACAACACCAATTCTACTGGTTTACTTAACGCCAGCTATAAAATAAATAACGACCACTCTATAAACTTCAACACCTTATATATTAACTCCACCACACAAGATTTAGATGAATATAACGGTGTAATTGATATTTTCGACGTAGCACCTAATGGCGGTGGTTTTATTAGACGTTCTACTTTTGTTAGAACCCAATTATTTGTCAACCAATTGTTAGGCAAGCATCGTTTGTCTGACCGTACTGACTTAAACTGGGGCACATCATATAATATTGTTAATAACAGTATTCCGGACAGAATGCAAAACAGCTTAATACCTGTTGACAACAACAACCCTAACGGTCCGTTAACGGTTAAAAATCTAATCAACGCAGCCGATAACCACCGTTTTTATCAAGATTTAGAAGAAACCGAATTTGCTGCCAATCTTGCACTATCTTATAAATTCAATAAGAACGAAGACGAAGAATACAACGGAAAATTATCAATAGGCTATAGTGGTCGTTTTAAAAATGTAAATTTTGAAGCCACTCAATTTAACTTCCAAATAAACAATACTATAGACCAACCCACATTAAGCTCCGATAATTTTGATGGGTATTTTAACCAAAATAACCTTAACAACGACCTGTTTTTCATTAGAACTTTTAGAGGTAATGTAAGCCCAGAACTGGCCTTAGTACCACAAACCTACGATGGCCCACAGCTAATACAAGCCGCTTACGGTGCGGTAGAGTACAAATTCTCTGAAAAATTTCACGGTATTTTCAGCTTAAGAGGCGAATATATTTTTCAGGAAATAAACTGGGATACCGCAATAAGCCCAGATGGAAAAGGTAGTTTAGACCGTTTTGAGTTCTTACCAAGCATGTCTCTAAAATACGCACTCAACGACGAACAAAACCTCCGTTTTGCTGCCAGTAAAACCTATACCTTGCCACAGTTTAAAGAGCGCGCACCATTTTTATACGACGACGTTACCACAGGAACCCGAGGCAACCCAGACCTTTATCCCTCTACAGATTATAACGTAGATCTAAAATGGGAATTATTCCCCAAAAATGACGAACTGCTATCTATTACCGGATTTGCAAAGTACATACAAAACCCTATAAACGAAATAGTCATAGCTTCCGCCTCTAACGATATCTCTTGGGTAAACACAGGAGAAAAAGCTACAGCCATTGGAGCAGAATTCGAAGCCAAAAAGAACCTGTTTAAATTTTCTTCTGAAGATGATGATTTTGAAGAAAAGCTATCAGTTGGTTTTAACGCCTCTTATATGCACACCAACCAAGATTTTGACCGCAGCAAAGTAGCCAGCGAAAACAGTCTAACCGTAAACTTTACAAACAATGAAGGCAAACTATCCGGTGCTTCCGATTTATTGTTAAATGGAGATTTAAGCTACCTTAAAGAATACGGTAAAGATAAAATGCTACTAGCTACCGTATCTTACAGCTATTTTTCCGACAGGATATTTGCCATAGCAACCAACGGAAGAGGCGCATTGGTAGACAAAGCCGTGAGCACACTAGATTTTGTTCTAAAAACAAATTTCAACAAACACTTTGGGCTTAGCTTAAAAGCCGGAAACCTATTAAACCCAACCATAGAACGCATACAAGAAACCCAAGATATTACCGTATTATCTTTTAAAAAAGGAATTAACTGCGGCATATCTTTAAACTATAAATTTTAACCCCATATAAACTTTAGTATTAACAAAAACAATTTCAGGCTTAACACAAACTTAATGTTTAGGTTATCACAACATTACAAACATCTGTTTCTTTTGCTAAAAAATTGTCAAAAACAAAAAACAAAAACAATGAAAAAATTATTTTTATCTATGCTGGCTATTGCTGCCTTAACTTTAACCTCTTGTTCTGATGATGACACCCCAGGAGAAAACAACGGTTCAAGCCTTGACCCATCTGATTTTAAAGGTACTATTACAAGCGGGCAATCTGAAACTTTAGATGCCTCTGTTGAGTATAACTTAACCGGAGCTTTAGTTGTTCAAGAAGGCGGAACTTTAACCATCCCTGAAGGAACAGTAATTAAAGCCAGCGGTGGTACTGGTGCTTACATCGCTGTTGCCCAAGGTGGTAAAATATTTGTAAAAGGAGAAGCTGACAACCCTGTTATTATGACTTCTGCTGCCGCAAGCCCACAACCTGGAGATTGGGGCGGATTAGTAGTTTGCGGTAGAGCTAATACTAACAAAGGGGGCAGCAACGGCGAAACAGCTACTTCTGAGGTAGCCGATTTAACTTACGGAGGCACTCAAGACAACGACAACTCGGGTTCCATTCGTTACTTAGTACTTGAGTACACTGGTGCTCAATTTACCAACGAAAAACAATTTAATGGTTTATCTTTATTCGGAGTTGGTTCTGGTACTACTGTAGAATACGTACAGTCTTACATGGGTAACGATGATGGTATTGAATTTTTTGGAGGTTCAGTTTCTGGTAACTACCTTATTTCTATAGGAAGTGGTGACGACTCTATCGATTTTGCTGACGGATGGAGCGGAAGCGGTTCTAACTGGTACATTAAAGGTGGGGCTTACGCCGGTATAGAAGGATCTAACAACGGAGACGATGGTTACGCTACTCCAACTACTACTGCAACTTTAAGCAATATCTCTATTGTCGGCCCAACAACCGAAGGGGGATTATACATCAAAGAAGGTGGTGGTATATGGGACATTACCAACCTTTACATTACCAATAGTGAACTAGGATTCAAAATCAAAAGTGCTGAAGACGATGCAGCGGCAAACGAGCACGTAGCTAACGGAGATATAACTGTTACTAACGTAACTTTTGATAACGTAACTACTGCTTCAGATTATTCAGGCGACATTTGGTTCACAACTTCTGCTGGTGCCACTGGAGCTGGAAACGGTGCCGATTTCCCATCTTGGGGAGCTGGTTGGGCTAAAGAGTAGGAACACAAAAAGCGATAGCAGAATTGCCCCAATGGCCTTTGTCAAGGACATGTGTTGAAACAGTAACATAAGCAGAAACAACACTATGTACTTTAAAAACAAGCCTAGGGAACAATGTAGAACTAGATAGGTAAAAAACCCTATGTTACTATAATGAGCTAAAGCAAAATATATACACCCAATAAGCGTATAAGAAAGAAGAGAGGTCGTCTAAAAAAATTAGACGACCTCTTCTTTTTGTAGTTTGCTTAGTCTTTATAGCCCTTGATTGCTGTTAACATCAGTCTCTTTTAAACTAGCGATTACATTTTCATTGTAATCTACTTCTTTTACGGTTTCATTAGTGTAATAAAACCACTTGCCGACTTTTTTACCATTATCATAATTACCAGAAACTGTTTTTTTGCCTTCTGCGCTAAAGCTTAACCACTCCCCTTGTAGTTTACCATCTGTAGTGTAAAAACCGGTTTGGCTTACAGCTCCATTGTCATGATAGTAAGTAACTTCAATTAAATTGGTGTCTTTGTTAAACTTTAAATCTCTCTTTTGGTCTTTTTGAGCAAAAGAAACCACAGTAATTAAAAAGGCAAAAAGTAAAATAAACTTCTTCATAATTATGGGGTTTTACATTATTACCTCAAAGTTACAAAACACATAACTTTTACGCAACGTTTAAGTAACATTAATTTAACATTAAAATCATGAAACACTAAACACCAACACCTTAACCTTTAAAAATATTTTTATTATTAATATTAAATTAATACTTACATTACATTACGATGAACTTAAACCTAGATATTTGCACAGTCTTAAGACATTTTAATTAGTATTTCATATAATCTATTAGTTTTTGTCGACTACATTATCATGATTTCTAATGAGACTGCCTTTGGCCAAGGCAGTCTTTTTTATTGTTTTTACTTTAATCATTTGGTAACATTTAGTTAATATTGTATTCGGTTATTTGCGGCGACAAAAACTAATACTTCAAAATGAAACTATTAATGGCATTAACAGCGGCCCTTGGGTTGGTGTTTTCCACATACTCACAAGAAATAAGAGACACTTCTTTTGGAAATGGACTACTCAATTTTGTAGCAAAAGACAGTTCCTTCAGTGTAAAGTTTGCACCTCGTTTTCAAGTACGCTCCATGTCTTCATGGGATTATAACGGCACCAACTACAGTAGCCCAGAACATAACTTTATTGTCCGTCGTGCCCGCTTAAAGTTTGATGGCTTTGCGTACAGTCCAAAACTAAAGTATAAAATCGAATTAGGCCTCTCGAATAGAGATTTGTCTGGAGCCAATCCTTTTAACCGGAACACCCCACGGTACATTTTTGATGCCGTTATTATGTGGAATTTCGCGAAAAACTTCGAGCTATGGGCCGGCCAAACCAAACTGCCCGGCAACGTAGAGCGCGTGGTATCGTCAGCAAACATGCAACTTATAGATCGTTCTTTATTAAATAGCCGGTTTAATATAGATCGCGACCTAGGGATCCAATTGCGCCATAAATCTAATTGGGCTGGAAACTTCATCGTACGCGAAAAACTGGCCATTTCACAAGGTGAAGGCCGCAATGTTACCGAAGGCAATGAAGGCGGCCTGCAATATACAGCACGATTAGACCTGTTGCCATTTGGCGAGTTTAAATCGAAGGGCGATTACACAGGTTCTGATTTAAAACGCGAAGTTAGCCCCAAACTAATGCTCGGCTTCACTTATGACTACAACCAAAAAGCCGTAAAAACCCGAAGCGTATTAGGAAATTATATGTTTAAAAATGATGGTTCGCTGTACGAAACCGACATCACCACAGTTTTTGCAGATGCCATGTTTAAATACAACGGATT
>CAZZDI010000019.1:21328-24795 GCA_964653155.1 uncultured Flavobacteriaceae bacterium
AGGTTAGGGTTCGACATCCATTTTTAACCTACTAAAATAACAATTACATAACATAATAATCATTTATAGTCATGATATTTGCAGTCCTTTTACAATTAAAACCTATGGAACACATTTACTTGTACATGCTTATAGCTATTGCTATTTTAGCTGTAGTTGATCTTGTTGTTGGAGTAAGTAACGATGCCATTAACTTCCTTAATTCTGCCATTGGATCGAAAGCCATTTCCATGCGCACTATTATGATCGTGGCCAGTTTGGGAATTTTTATTGGTGCGGTTTTTTCCAGCGGCCTTATGGAAGTAGCCCGTAAAGGCATTTTTGTGCCTGCTATGTTCAACTTTCACGAAATCATGCTCATTTTTATGGCTGTAATGATTACAGACATACTCTTGCTCGATTTCTTCAACACCATAGGGCTGCCCACCTCTACTACAGTATCTATTGTATTCAATTTATTGGGTGCTGCAGTAATTATGGCTGCCATAAAAATTACAGCTTCAGAATCGCAAACCCTGGCCGATCTGGGCACTTACATCAATACCGAAAAAGCCCTTGAAATTATAAGCGGTATTTTGCTCTCGGTGGTTATAGCTTTTACCATAGGCGCCATTGTACAGTGGCTTTCCCGTCTTATATTTACTTTTCATTTTGAAGAAAAGATTAAAAATTTCGGAGCCTTTTTTGGTGGTTTGGCTTTAACGGCCATATTATATTTCATTTTTATGAAAGGCCTAAAAGGCACACCGTATTACGATAATTTAAACGGTTTAATTGAAGGCAATGAAACGTACATTATTATAGCAAGTTTTGTGCTCTTTACCCTATTATCTTATGCTTTTCAAAAAATAACCCAAAAAAGCATTTTAATTATTGTTATTGCGGTTGGTACTTTTGGCTTGGCCCTGGCCTTTTCCGGAAACGACTTGGTCAACTTTATTGGTGTGCCCATGGCAGCTTACCACAGCTACGAAGCTTGGATAGGTTCTGGAACAGGAGCTACTGAATTCACTATGGGTATTTTGGGCAAAAAGATGCCGGCAGAACCTCTTTTACTGTTCATTTCTGGAGGCATAATGGTGGTGACTCTTTGGTTTTCCAAAAAAGCCAAAACCGTTGCCGAAACCGAAATAAGCTTATCAAGACAAGGCGACACACACGAAAAATTTAAGCCAAACATGCTGTCAAGAAGCATTGTAAAGGCCACCTCTGCCATATCCGATGGTTTAAAATTCATCATCCCTGCATCAATGCAAGCAAAAATAGACACCAACTTCCAAAAGCCAAACACTACCCTAACAAAAGACCAAAGCATGGACGCACCTGCATTTGATATGATTAGGGCTTCAGTAAACTTAATGGTTGCCGGTGTGCTAATATCAATTGCGACCACTATGAAGTTACCCCTTTCAACCACCTACGTCACTTTTATGGTGGCCATGGGTACATCGTTGGCCGATAGAGCTTGGGGCGCAGAGAGTGCCGTTTACAGGGTTGCCGGCGTATTAAATGTTATTGGAGGCTGGTTTGGCACTGCTTTTGGAGCTTTTACAGCTTCTGGTATTGTGGTGTTTTTAATCAACTGGGAGCCCCAAGTTATGACACCTATCCTCCTTTTACTTACTGCAGCTTTATTGGTTAGAAACTTTTTAGCTCACAAAAGAAAATCGGCTGAAGGCAAAAGCGAAGACCGGCTTAAAAATGCCGAAAGCAGCTCTGTGCAGGGCGTTATCCACGAAAGTGCAGCCAACATTGCTAATGTGGTAAAAAGGGGCAACAAAATTTATACAAATGCCATACAGGGGCTGGCCAAGCAAGATTTATCTTCATTAAAGAAGAATAAAAAACAAATTGACAAATTATCGCTTGAGGTAGATAATTTGCGTGATAATATCTTTTATTTCATTAAAAACTTAGACGAATCGAGTGTGGGCGCCAGCGATTTTTACATCAATATTTTGGGTTACCTCCAGGACATGACGCAATCTTTAGAGTACATTTCTAAAGTAAGCTTCAAACATGTAAACAACAACCATAAAAAACTTAAGTTCAACCAAATTAAAGAACTTAAGGAAGTGGACAACTCTGTTGAAAAATTGTTCAACGACATCAAATCGGCTTTCGACTCCCGCTCTTTTGAACAAATCGGCGATATATTAAGCTCTAAGGAAAAATTGTTCCAATTGCTGTCTGAAAAAATACAAAAGCAGGTAGAACGTACCCGGAAAGAAGAATCCAGCCCCAAAAACACAACGCTTTACTTTGGGCTGCTTTCTGAAACCAAAGATTTATTGGTGGCCACCATGAACCTTTTGGAAGAATACCACAATTCGCACGATGCCTCTGTTAAGCCAGCGACCATTGAAATGGCCGAAACCATTGCCGGCAAAGGTACTTTAAGAGAACTTGAAGAGGAAGAATAGCTTCTTCCCTACTGTTAAAATACAGAAAGCCACAACACGCAACGGCGCTTTTTCAGCCAATGCCTGTTGTGGTTTTTTTTATTGCCTCTTGGCTTTTTTCCAAAAAAAGTCTGGCTTCGTAATCTATTTTGGTTTTCGCTCCGTAAATACCATAAACAAATATTAATAATGATTATGAAGAAAATATCTGTATTACTATTACTAGCCATCATCACCGTATCGTGCGTATCAAAGAAAAAATATCTGGCCTTACAACAAGAAAACGGCGAGATTAAAAGCGAACTGCAAAAAACCAGAGTCGCGAAAGAAGATCTGGAAGCTAAGTTCGACAAAATCCAGCAACGTGTTGATACCTACAACAACAAAATCATGTCTTTACAAGAAGAAAACGACTCGAAATTGGAAGTAGCAGAAAACGGCACGGTAATTTCAAACAACACCAAAGAACGCATGCGAGAAACATTAAAAAATGTAGATCCCGCAAAACTTAGCCAAGCCAAAACCCTAAAAGATTCCATGAATTTGGCCGTGGCTTACAACCTTGAAAAAACAATTAACGACAGCAATATTGACGAAGATGAAGATTTTGCCGTAGATATTAACGAAACTGTTGTGATGATATCTATTGCAGACAATATGTTATTCAATACAGCGAGCTACAGGTTAAGCTCTAAAGCCGATAAGGTTTTGAAGAAATTGGCCGATGTTATCAATTCCGAGCCCAGCTTAGACGTAATGGTTGAAGGCCATACCGATGCCAGAACCATTAACACCGCAAACATTGCAGACAACTGGGATTTAAGTGTATTAAGAGCCACCTCTGTTGTGCGCAAATTGCAAGACCAATACAACGTAGCTCCTGAAAAATTAATTGCTTCAGGAAGAAGCAGCTACCAACCTATAGCAAGTAACGATAATGCTGAAGACCGTGCCAAAAACAGAAGAACAAGAATTATTATCCTTCCAAATATCGATAAGTTTTTTGCTTTAATGGCCGAAAACGATACCGCTATTTCTGAAAACATATTAGACTAAATATTAGTT
>CAZZDI010000020.1:0-8639 GCA_964653155.1 uncultured Flavobacteriaceae bacterium
GGAAAATCAGCCTTTCGTTTTTGTAAAAACGCTGTGGTGCCTTCGGTAAAATCGGCTGTGCCAAAACAGTTTCCAAATTGTTCAATCTCCACTTCAAAACCATTTACACCATCTTTATAATTGGCATTTACGGCTTTAATGGCCGAAGCAATCGCCACCGACGAGTTATTTAAAATCTTACCTGCTATTTTTTCGCAAAGCGGCAGCAACTCCTCTTGTGTGGTTACGTGATTCACCAATCCAAATGCCAAGGCTTGGCGGGCATCAATCATTCCGGCAGTCATGATCATTTCCATGGCGCGGCCTTTGCCAATAAGCTGTGGCAACCGCTGTGTACCGCCATACCCCGGAATAACACCCAAACTCACTTCGGGCAAACCCAATTTCGCATTATCGCTGGCCACCCGAAAGTGGCACGCCATAGCCAGCTCCAGTCCGCCACCCAACGCAAAACCGTTTACGGCCGCAATAACGGGCGTGGACAGGTTTTCTACAAAATCGAACAAAATGGTTTGCCCATTGGCAGCCAGTTTTTTGCCTTCAGCGACACTATAATCGGCAAATTCGCTGATGTCGGCACCCGCCACGAAAGCCTTTTCGCCACTACCGGTTACAATAATCACTTTTATAGTCTTGTTGTTATCCGCTTCCTTAAACGCCTCGTGCAATTCCTCAATAGTTTCGCGATTAAGTGCGTTGAGTTTTTTGGGTCGGTTTATAGTTATAGTAGCTAAACTATTTTTTTCTTCTACTAAAATGTTATTGTAACTCATAGTTTTAGTTTTCAATTTAAATAAAAAATTCTCCGTGACGCTGAGCGCAGTCGAAACGCCGATTCAGCACAGTCAAGTTCAGGGCAACACTTGTTTATGCTTTTGGAAAAACAACCGTAAAAGTGGTACCTTTTCCTTTTTCGGTTTCGAACGAAATGCTTCCGTTGTACGTTTCCACAATATTTTTTACCATGGCCAGTCCTAGCCCCATTCCACTGGTTTTGGTTGTAAACTTAGGCTCAAAAATCTTATCGATGTTTTCTTCGGAAACCCCCACTCCATTATCGATAACAGAAATAACCACATTATTTACCCTGCTTGCCACATTAACTTTTATTTTGGAATCATGGTTTTCAGGCATGGCCTGTATGGCGTTTTTTACCAAATTGGTAACCACCCTAATAAGTTGCGATCTATCAAACTTTGCAATAACCTCTTGGGCATCTGCATTAAAAACAATGTAATCTTCATTAAAGATATCTAAAGCTAATTTAACAATTTTCACCACATTAAGCGTTTCGCTTTGCTGTGCGGGCATTTTGGCAAAGTTTGAAAATGCCGAGGCAATTGAGCTCATGGTATCAATTTGCTGAATAAGTGTTTTACTGTACTCATCAACTTTTTGGTGGATATTTTCATCGTTAGGATTGAACTTCCGCTGGAAATTTTGGACCGTAAGCCGCATGGGCGTTAACGGGTTTTTAATTTCGTGCGCTACCTGTTTAGCCATTTCTCGCCATGCTTGTTCGCGCTCGCTACGGGCCAATTGTACGGCACTTTCTTCAAGCTCGTCTATCATGCTATTATACGAGTTTACCAAAGTAGATATTTCTTCGCTCGTATCGTTCACCTCTATTTTTTCATTGCTTTTTTCCAGCCTGGTGGCATTGATTTTATCACTTATAGCCTTTAAGGATTTGGTAATATATTTTGAAAGCAAAAATGCTATACCTATGGCCATGAGCAACACTAGTGCAAAGGCGTAACCAATTCGGGTTAAAAACTCCTCGAGTTCTTTGTCCAAAAAATCGTCCTTTTCTAAATACGGAATGTTTAAAATGGCCAAAGGCTTCGATTTTTGGTCTAAAATAAAGGTGTACGACGATTGAAAAATTTCTCCATTTTCCTCATGTTTATCAACATAACGGTGCCGTGCTACTTCCACCTCACTATCAAACTCAACGGTGTTGTTTATGGTATTAAGTATGTGTGCTTCAATACATTTATCGGCCGCATGGGTTTGAAAACCCGCTTTTGAGGTAATGAGCAGGCTGCCTTCCAAATCGTAAATATTGATTTGTAATTTATGGATATCGGCAATACTGTAAACTTCTTCTTTAAAAATGAGCGGGATGTTTTCGGTTTTTACTTCCCAAGTATTTTGCCGCCCATTAAGCACACGTTTTATATGGGCATGAACACTGCCTTCTTTGTGCTCTAACCTGGCTTCATGATAATCGCTACTTTGCTCGCTGTATTGGTAAATGGCCACCGCCGAAATAAGAATAGACGCCAACAACACCAAAAGGATCATGGCCAAAAAAATGCGGGTTCGTAAGGAAGGTTTTAAAAATTTCATTGAGAATTATAATGCTTAAATATAGCAATAATCAAACCAAACAAGTCTATGGCAAATCTCAAAATTGTAAAATTCCAAACACCCTATATTTATCTCTTTCGAATTTGGATTTTAGAACTTGTAATTTACTTTCAGGCCTCCGGGTTTTTCTCCCTGATGTTCTTATAGATTTTAAAGCCGAGCATAATAAGAATGCCCAAAACAAAAATGCCTACGATGCCCCACACCCAATTGATGGCACTTTTCAATACCACCAAAAACACCACCGCAAATAAGATAAAAGTGGCGCCTTCGTTCCAGATACGCATAAAACTGGATGATTTTTTTACCACATCGTTTTGCAATTGTTTAAAATATTGATGGGTTTTTAAATGATAGATGATAAGCAACAAAACAAAAGCCAGCTTAACGAGCATCCATGGTTGTTGCAACCAAAACGGCTGTAAAACAAGTAACCAAACGGCAAAAACGGTCGCTAAAATAGCCGATGGCCAAGTAATGATATACCACAAGCGTTTGGCCATGAGTTTTAACTGCTTGCCCAAAATGTCCTTTTCGGGCGATGGCTTATGAAAGGCTTCTATTTGATAAACAAACAACCGCGGAATGTAAAACAAACCGGCAAACCAAGTGATAACGAAAATAAGATGAAACGATTTGATGTAAGCGTAATATTCCATAGCTAGTGGGTTATCTGTGAAGCGTTCTTTTTGGGCTTCAAGTTCTTGATAATTTCCCGATTTAAAAAGAAACCGGTAACAATAGTGGCCAAAACATCGGAAATAGGAAAAGACACCCAAACTCCAAGTTCACCATAAAACAAAGGTAATATTAAAATGAGAGGGATGAAGAAAAAACCTTGTCGGCACAACGTGAGCAACAACGCTTCCTTAGCCTTCCCAATGGCCTGAAAATAGGCCGCACCGATAAGTTGCCAAGCAATAATGGGCGTTGCGGCAAACACCCAACGCATGGCTGGCGGCGTTTCTTTAATCACTTCAATGTCATCGGTAAACAGTTTAGTAATGGCCTCAGGAAAAACCATCAACAAAATAAATATCACCGTAGCCAATCCAGCAGCGTATTTTATGGCCGTATTTATGGTTAGCCTCACCCTATCGTATTGCAACGCACCATAATTGAATCCCGCAATGGGCAAAAAACCTTGGGTAATACCGTAAACAGGAAATAGTGCGAACATAAGCATGCGTCCCACAATGGCATAGGCCGTTACCGAGGTTTCACCTCCCAAATTGAACAGAATATTGTTCATAAACAGATAGGTGATGCTCACCACCGCTTGCCTCGCCAAGGTTACAAACCCCAACGAACTTATTTCGTTAACGATAAGTCTATCCAACCCAAAATGCGAAAAATTGATTTTTAATTCGGAATGTTTTGAGAGAAAGAACCATAAAATAAACGCAAAACACAACAAATACGAACCCGTTGTAGCCCAAGCAGCACCTTGCATACCCCAATCAAAAACATTGATAAAAAGATAATCTAAAATTAAATTTGATACCGATGGGATCATCATGGCATACATCGCAAATTTAGGTTTGCCTTCAGCTCGTATTACCGTATTTCCCATCATGCTCAACGCCAAAAATGGCACCCCATAAAGCACTATGATATAGTAAAACTTTGCAGGTTCTAAAATAGCACCCTTGCCCCCAAAAGCGGGAATAATACCATCAACAAACCACAGGCCCACTATAACCATTGCGACTGTTAACAACAAGGTTAGCGTAATTTGGTTTCCGAAGGTTTTAAGGGCTTTATTCTTATTTTCAGCACCAAGCGCCCGTGAAATTATGGACGAACCGCCAACCCCGATACTCATCCCCAAAGCGGCAATAAAAAACGACACGGGAAGCACCACATTTATGGCAGCAATAGCGGTGGAACCAATCCAATTACCCACAAAAATGGTATCGACCAGAATATTGAGCGACATCACCAAAATACCGATAGACGCCGGAACGGCTTGTTTTATGAGCAGTTTACCAATAGGATCAGTTCCTAAATCCTGCGACGAAATTTTTGCCATTAACCTATTTCAATATCAGATGTTGCCCATTCGTTAATCCACTTCGAGAGCAAATCCACAAAAGCTTTATCATCGTTTAAACACGGTACGGTGGTGTATTCCTTTCCACCCATTTCATGGAAAATTTCCTGACCTTCCATGGCAATTTCCTCCAAGGTTTCCAAACAATCGCTCACAAACGCCGGAGTAACAATAGCCATATTTTTCACACCTTGTTTTCCCAAACGCTCAATGGTTCGGTCGGTGTAAGGCAACAACCACGGGTCGAATCCTAAACGCGACTGGAACGAAGTAGAATACGAACCTTCTTGTAACTGCAATTTTTCGGCCACCAAACGGGTCACTTCCAAACATTGGTGACGGTAGCAAAACTCGTGTGCTTTACTTGGTGTTTGGCAACAGCTACCATCCATTTTGCAGTGCGACTGGGTAACATCGCTTTTACGGATGTGCCGTTCTGGAACACCGTGGTAAGAAAACAACAAATGCTCATATTTTTTGTCTTCCAAATGCTGTTTTATGGAATCTGACAGCACTTCGATATAATCGGGTTTATTATAGAATGCGGGCACCGATTCTATTTTTAACTGCGGAAAATGCTTTTGGCGAAGCTCTTCGGCCAAAACCGTAATGGTTTCGGTGGTTGCCATGGCAAACTGCGGGTATAGTGGAAACAACAAAACCTCTTCCACGCCTTTATCAACCAATTCCTGTAATCCTTTTTTAATGGTCATGCTACCATAGCGCATGGCCAAGGCCACGGGCACATCTACCTGTTTTTGTATTTTATTTTGAAGCCTTTCAGAAATAACAATGAGTGGCGACCCTTCCTCCCACCAAATTTTTTGGTATGCTGCGGCTGATTGCTTGGGACGGGTTTTTAAGATAATCCCTTTAACCAGTGCTGCCCGAGCTACCAACGGAATGTCAATTACCCGTTCGTCCATTAAAAATTCGCCTAAATATTTTTTAACATCTTTAGGCGTAGGGCTATCGGGCGAACCCAAATTGACCAGTAAAATTCCTTTTTTCATGTGTTCTTTTTTATTGTTTTCTTTTCAAGCAATACAGAATACCGCCTAGCAAATGCTGTTTAAATTCGGGGTTAGAGTATGCCTCAACAGTATGCCCCAAACCGGTGTAAAACATACGCCCGCCATCGTATTCCTGACACCAAGCAATGGGGTGGTAATCGCCATTTTCTCCGCCTTGGTAACTCGATTCGTCCAAGGTTAAAAGCACATCCAAATCGGGGCTAATATTCTTAAAATTATACCACTCATCAAAATGTATCCACGCGTTTTTTAAATGTTTTGTTGACGGATGATTGCCGTTCACTACATTAATATGCGCTTCGCACTGTTTGGGATGGTTTAAAAAATAGGCACCTACCAGTTTGCCGTACCATGGCCATTCAAATTCGGTATCGGTAGCGGCGTGGATGCCCATAAAACTCCCACCGTTATTGATGTAACTTTTAAAAACCTGTTCTTGATCAGCATTAAAAACATTGCCTGTGGTGTTCAAGAAAATAATCAAATCGAACGCTTTTAATCCTTCTTTTGAAAATACATTTGAATCTTCGGTATGCGTCACTTTAAATCGGTTTTCCTTTCCTAAGTTTTGAATGGCCTCCACACCGGTTTCAATAGATTTATGCCTAAAACCTTCGGTTTTTGAAAACACCAAAACACTTTTCGAACCTTGGCACGATAAAGCCAAAACGCTTAAAAGCAAAATTAAAATGGTTTTCATTGATTTAATCTTTTTAATGCAAAAATTATTCTATGGTTAGATTGTTGAAATTGATTATTCGTTTTTGTTTTCAAGACTTTGTTGATGGTACGGTTTGGGGCGCTTTTCGTTATAATCGCAATCTTGAAAAATACCGCAAGACACGTTGGTTCGTGCCAGCGATTTTGTGTTTTGGCTGCCAAGTTGTTTTGACAAAGCTTCTATTTCTGGACTTAGATATTTCATGGTTTTAGGTTTTAAGGAAGAGGTATAAAATGTGATTATCGTTCATTCAGAGCGAAGCGATGAAGCTTATTGATCTTAGGTTAGTATTGTGCAAATGTAAAAGATTCTTCATTTCATTCTAAATGACAATTTTCAGGTAGCTTCGTTTCTTTAAAACGGTTTAATTTAAGGACATAATATACTTTTTTGGCGTAGTGCCGTATTTCTTTTTAAAGGCCGAAATAAAATGGCTTGATGTGCTATAACCCACTTTGTGGCCCACTTCATTTACATTATTTTCGCCCGATTCCAAAAGTTTTCGGGCCACCTCCATTTTATAGTCGAATAAAAAACTAAAAACCGAATCGCCATAAATTTGCTTAAAACCTTCTTTCAGCTTTTTAAGGCTCAAGCCAATTTCATCGGCCAACTCCTGCAAACTGGGTGGCTCGGCCATACGGGCAACAATAATATCTTTGGCTTTCCTTATTTTTATCACGTTGGTTTCATCTACCAAAAACGGGCAGTGCTCTACATCGGCATCTTCACTTCTATTAAAATATAAGCTCAACAACTCGTAGGCCTTCCCCTTAAAATACAAAGGCTTGATGGAAGCGTTGAGGTTATAATTGATTATTTGGTTGAGCACAATGGCCATAGATGGCGAAATAACACCATCTTTATAATATTTTTTATCGCGATTCTCTTCGCTTAAAAAGGTAATATAATCGGCCTCTTGCGAAAAAAGTCCGTGAAACTTTTTTATGGAAATTAAAATGGAAACCACCCAAGAGTGCGGGTTAACTTTTAAATTAATAGGCAAATCGCGCTGCGGATTGTACAACAACAGCGAGTTTTCTTCGAGAATCTCTAACCGATAACGCCCCTCATTAAATCCAAATTGCCCAGACCCTTTTATACAAAAATGAAACTGAATGTAATCGCTATCTATTTCTTTAGCAAGATCTTGAACCTCGCTAGCCTCATTTTTGTAGGCCAAAATCATGACACCCTCTTCAATTTTCGTTTCCTCAAACGAACTTTTAGCGATACTTTTTTGCTTTTCCAATTCTTGACTCATACCTCTTCTATTTAGATTGATTCTAAACTAATAGCGCAAAAACGCCCCAACTCCCTACAAAAATATGATATTTATCAGGTTTTACGAAAAATACCCCTTAAAAAACCACAAGCGACATTAAAAGTTCTCCTAGCGTTATTTTTTTAAGAAGCATCACCATATTTTTGCTTCACATTTTTCAGGTATCAGCATGCAGCAGTACAATATTTCACGCAGTAATTATTTTTATGCCATTGGCTTGAGTTACAAAAAAGCCGATGCCGATATACGAGGGCGCTTTAGTTTGGACGAGGTATCCAAACAGGCCTTGCTCGCCCAAGCCAAAGAGAACCACATTGAAAGTCTAGTAATAACCTCTACTTGCAACCGTACCGAAATTTACGGTTTTGCCCAACACCCGTTTCAACTCATCCAATTGCTATGCGACAACACCAATGGAACGGTTGACGAATTTCAAAAAGTAGCTTACGTTTACAAAAACAAAGAGGCCATTGCCCACATGTTTCGTGTTGGCTCTGGGCTAGACAGTCAAATTCTTGGCGATTTCGAGATTATAAGCCAGTTGAAAAACAGTGCCAAACTATCTCGAAAACACGGTTTATTAAACCATTTTACAGAACGTTTGGTAAATGCCGTTATACAAGCAAGCAAACGTATAAAAACAGAAACCGATATTTCATCTGGCGCCACTTCGGTATCATTTGCTTCGGTGCAGTACATTTTAAATTCGGTTGAAGATGTTGCCAATAAAAACATTTTACTTTTCGGAACCGGAAAAATTGGTCGGAACACCTGCGAAAACTTGGTGAAACACACTAAAAACGAGCAAATAACGCTCATTAATCGAACCAAAGATAAAGCCGAGAGAATTGGCGGAAAGTTTAATTTGGTAGTTAAAGATTATGCCAATTTACAGGAAGAAATCAATCAATCGGATATTTTGATCGTGGCTACTGGTGCCCAACACCCCACTGTTGACAAGCACCTAATACAAACTAAAAAGCCACTGCTTATTTTAGATCTGTCTATTCCAAAAAATGTTAATGCCAACGTTAAAGAACTAGATAACATCCAACTGGTGCACCTGGATTACCTTTCAAAGCTAACCGACAAAACCCTCGAAGCCAGGAAAGCACATATCCCACAAGCAGAAACCATACTTGAAGAAGTAAAAGCCGAATTTAACAGTTGGCT
>CAZZDI010000020.1:8739-23596 GCA_964653155.1 uncultured Flavobacteriaceae bacterium
TCCCACAAGCAGAAACCATACTTGAAGAAGTAAAAGCCGAATTTAACAGTTGGCTGGAAACACGCAAATTTGCTCCAACCATTAAGGCACTAAAGCATAAACTATCTGACTTTGCTGCCGCAGAATTAGATACCCAACGCAGAAAAAATGCCGATTTTAACGAGGCCCAAGCCGAATTAATCAGCAACAACATCATTCAAAAAATAACCAACCACTTTGCACATCATTTAAAAGATGACAATATTTCGACGGACGAGAGCCTCGAACTTATAAAAAAAGTGTTTCAGTTAGAAGAATCTCCCACAACGAATGTCTAAAATCATAAAAATTGGTACGCGCGATAGTGAATTAGCACTTTGGCAAGCCAAAACCGTACAGAAACAACTAGAGCATTTAGGATACAACACCGAATTGATTCCGGTAAAATCAACCGGCGACATTGTACTCGATAAGCCACTTTACGAAATGGGCATTACGGGTATTTTTACGCGCACACTCGACATTGCCATGCTCAATCACGATATCGATATTGCCGTGCATTCGCTAAAAGACGTACCCACTTTGCTTCCAAAAGGCATTGTGCAAGTAGCCGTTTTAAAACGTGGCAATGTTAACGATACTTTGGTTTTTAAAAACAACGAAGAGTTTTTGGGCGCCAAAGAGGCCACTGTAGCTACCGGTAGTTTACGCCGCCGTGCACAATGGCTAAACCGGTTTCCAACCCACACCATTGTCGATTTGCGAGGAAACGTAAATTCGCGCCTGCAAAAACTAAAAGACAACGAGTGGGACGGCGCCATTTTTGCCGCTGCCGGTATTGGCCGTATAGGTGTTCGACCCGAAGAATCGATTAATTTAGACTGGATGGTTCCGGCCCCTGCCCAAGGCGCCATTATGATAACCGCTTTGGATGAAGACGACTTCGTGAAAAATGCTTGTGCCGCACTCAACCACAAGGAAACTGAAATTTGCACCACCATCGAGCGCCAATTTTTAAACAAACTGGAAGGTGGCTGCACCGCTCCCATAGGCGCTTTGGCTTACATTAAAGATGAAGAAGTGCATTTTAAAGGTGTACTGCTTAGCGAAGACGGAACAAAACGCATTGATGTTACGCGAGTTGAAAAATTGGGCAAGCACGAAAACATGGCGCAATTCTGTGCCGATTATGTTATTGATCGCGGCGGAAAGCGCTTAATGGATAATATTAAAAAGACCAATAAAAAGGCCAATATATATTCTACCAAATCGCTCACCGAAGACCAACGCCTTTTGTTCAACGAAAAAGTAGCAGCACAAAGTAGCGATTTTATTAAAATCAGCCTCAACCGCATTCACCCCCGTTTTCTGAAAAATGAAATTCAAAACGTAATAATAACCAGTAAAAACGCGGTAGAGGCACTAACCACTAATTTTTCGGCCACAGAACTTCAATTCAAAAACATTTACTGCGTAGGCCGCAGAACCAAACGCCACATTGAAAAGAAAATTGGCCCAGTAAAACATTACGAGCATAACGCCGAAAAATTGGCCGCTTATTTGGTCGAGTATATCGAAGGTACAGAGGTTTCCCATTTTTGCAGCAACTTACGGCTCGATACTCTATCTACCGTGCTGGGAGAAAACAACATAAACGTTAACGATATTGAAGCCTACCAAACCAAATACGACGGACAAAAAGTAGAAGATTCGGTTGAGGGCGTTATGTTTTACAGCCCTTCAACAGTAGAGAGTTTTGTGCAAAAAAACAATAAAGATGTTATTGCCTTTTGCATTGGCGACACCACGGCCAAAGAAGCACAAAAGCATTTTACAGATGTTAGGATAGCCAAAATACCCACTGTAGAAAGCGTTATTGAGTTGGTGAATGAATATTTTGTTCAAAATAAAGCGTCAATTTCAGGGGAAAAATAACCGAAGCAACCTTTTAAATTGAAAAGATTATCATACTTCGGCCTTAGTTTACCCTGTGCCCAGCCAAAGTAAAATATAATCAGAAAACCATTGTTTAAAATTTAAGTTTCATTTAAAAACATTCATGCCAAAGTTTATCTTGAGCGATCGCTGAAAGGCGGAAACAACAAAAAATATGAGCATTAAAAACGATTTATTTTTACGAGCATTAAAAGGAGAAACCGTAAACCGTCCTCCCGTTTGGATGATGCGCCAAGCTGGGCGCTATTTGCCGGAGTTTATGGCCATCCGTGAGAAATACGACTTTTTTACACGTTGCCGCACACCAGAATTGGCAAGTGAGATCACGGTACAGCCCATTCGCCGTTACGGCATGGATGCGGCCATCCTTTTTAGCGATATTTTGGTGATTCCGCAGGCCATGAACATTGAAGTACAAATGAAGCCCGATTTTGGCCCGTATTTGCCCAACCCCGTTCGTACATCAAAAGATGTTGAAAACGTGGTTGTGCCCGATGTAAAAATTGAACTGGACTATGTTTATCAAGCCATAAAAGCGACAAAAGAACTGCTAAACAATGACATTCCGTTGATTGGATTTGCCGGTTCACCATGGACTATTTTGTGCTATTGCGTGCAAGGGCAAGGCAGCAAAACTTTCGATAAAGCCAAAGAATTTTGTTTTACCAATCCGGTGGCAGCACACCAATTACTTCAAAAAATAACCGATACTACTATTGCCTATTTAAAAGAAAAAGTGAAAGCGGGATGCAACGCCGTACAAGTGTTCGACTCTTGGGGAGGCATGCTTTCGCCCACCGATTACCAAGAATTTTCGTGGCAATACATCAACCAAATTATCGAGGCCTTAAAAAACGATGCGCCTGTTATCGCCTTTGGCAAAGGGTGTTGGTTTGCACTGCACGACATGGCACAAAGCAACGCTTCGGCATTAGGCATCGATTGGACCTGCTCCGCAAGAAACGCCCGTTACCTAACCGGTGGGAATATTACGTTGCAAGGTAATTTTGACCCAGCGCGTTTACTGTCTCCACCTTCAGAAATCAAGAAAATGGTGCACCAAATGATTAACGCTTTTGGTAAGGACAAATACATCGTAAATTTAGGTCACGGTATTTTACCCAACATTCCATTGGACAATGCCAAAGCTTTTGTTGATGCAGTGAAAGAATACAAAATATGATTGTTAATTACGAAAGGCGTAGCGGCGTATAATCTAATCCATTAAATTTGCCCCATCACGCCCAAAAGCGTGATTCGCGATAACCCAAACAGTTATTATGATCAAAAATATAATTTCGGGCATCAAAGCATATTTTGGAGCTTTTGGTTTAATTTCAAAACTCAAGCTCTGGAAATATTTTGCCATACCCATGGTTATTAGTTTTATTACTGCTGTGGTTATTTTTGGTTCGGCCTATAGTTTGTCTGATAATATTGGAGATTTCATTTCAAATATATGGGTTTGGGATTGGGGCAAGGCCACGTTTTCAAGCATTAGCAATTTTATTGGCGGCTTAATCATTTTGGTTATTGGGCTTATTCTTTTTAAGCATATTATCATGGCGCTTTCGGCACCGTTTATGAGTCCGGTTTCAGAAAAAATTGAAGCTTATTACACAGGAAAAGCGGCTCATTCGCACAGAAATACCTCGTTCGGCCAGCAACTTTGGCGCGGCATTAAGATAAATGGCAGGAATTTGTTTATGGAACTGTTGATAACCATTCCTATTCTGTTCTTAAAATTTATTCCGGTGGTAAATATTTTTTCAACGGCATTATTATTTTTGCTTCAGGCCTATTATGCAGGTTTCGGCAACATGGACTATACGTTGGAACGCCATTTTAAATACCGCGAAAGCATCCGGTTTGTTAGAAAAAATCGCGGTCTAGCCATTGGCAACGGCATTATTTTTATTTTGTTTTTGTTAGTTCCTTTAATTGGCATTATTTTAGTGCTTCCCCTATCGGTTACTGCAGCAACAACGCAAACGATAGAAAGGTTACAATTGAACAACAAATAAAAATTTATGGTAAAAAGAATCATTTTATCCCCACTTCAAAAATTCATTAACATTGAGAGCTTTAGCGGCACTCTTTTATTACTAACAACCATTTTGGCCTTAATTTGGGCCAACTCGCCTTTTGCAGACACCTACCAATCGCTTTGGCAATACAAAATTGGTTTTACCAGTGAAAGTTTCGAACTCAACAAACCCCTCATCCTCTGGATTAACGATGGCTTGATGGCCATTTTTTTCTTTTTGATTGGTTTAGAAATAAAACGAGAATTTCTTATTGGCGAATTAAATTCAGTAAAAAAGTTGGCATTCCCATTATTTGGTGCCATAGGAGGCATTATCGTGCCCGTTCTGATCTTTTTTATCTTGAACGAAAACCCAGAGACCCAAAAAGGCTGGGGAATTTCCATGGCTACGGATATTGCGTTCTCTTTGGCCTTGCTTAAAGCATTGGGCAATAAGGTACCATTAAGCCTTAAAATATTTTTAACCGCATTCGCCATTGTTGACGACCTTGGAGCCGTGCTGGTTATTGCCGTTTTTTACAGTAGCGATATCCAAGGAAATCTTTTAATCATTTCGTTTGGGCTTTTGGCCATTCTTTATTTCTTATCGTACCGTGGTTACTTTTCAAAATTCATCATGGTGTCATTAGGAATCGTTATCTGGACACTGTTCCTAAAATCGGGCATACATCCTACTTTAGCCGGTATATTATTAGCTTTTTCTGTACCCATTAGGCAGAAAATAAAAACCCATCAGTATATCGACAACCTAGTTAAAATAACCAACAATATTAAAGCTGCGAGTATTTTAAAACAGCCCATTTTATCAAAAGAACAAATTCGTGAAATTGACAATTTAGAAGATTGGACCGACAAATACCAATCTCCGTTACAACGTTTAGAACATAACTTGCACGATTGGGTAGCTTATTTCATCATCCCTGTTTTTGCATTGGCCAATGCGGGCGTTGCCATAAACAGTGATATGGATATTGATATTAGCTTGGTTACCAATATTGCCATCAGTCTTATTTTAGGTAAAAGCATCGGTATCTCTGCCATTGTTTTCATTGTCCAAAAGTTGAAATTGATAGAAGTTCCAAAAGATATCAGCACCCAGCAAATTATAGGTGTTTCATTTTTGGCCGGAATTGGGTTCACCATGGCCATTTTTATTGCCAGCCTTGCATTCCCCAACAGCCCTGTTTACATCGATTCTGCTAAAATAGGCATCTTAATAGGCTCGGTTATCGCTGCCATAATAGGCTATTTAATCTTACGCTTTGAAAAACAGTAATGAAAGATAAATTCTACAAATACATACAGAATTTACAAGATACCATTACTTCAAAACTGGAAGCTATTGATGGCAAAGCGCAGTTTATACAAGATATTTGGGAACGTACAGAAGGCGGCGGCGGCCGTACTCGGGTAATTGAAAACGGAAACGTTTTTGAAAAAGGCGGCGTAAATATTTCTGCAGTACACGGCAAGTTGCCAAAATCGATGCAGGACTATTTTAAGGTGGACGATGTCGATTTTTTTGCCTGCGGATTAAGTTTGGTCATCCACCCTAAAAACCCCATGATACCAACAGTACATGCCAATTGGCGCTATTTTGAAATGTACCCTTCCTCTCCGATCGCGGCGGGCCAGCCAAGAAAAATTATAGACAGTTGGTTTGGCGGCGGCCAAGATTTAACGCCCTATTATTTATTTGAGGAAGACGCCAAACATTTTCACCAAACTTGCAAAACCGCGTGCGACAAGCACAATCCAGAATTTTACCTCAATTACAAAGCCCGTTGCGATGAATATTTTTACAATACCCACCGCAACGAAGCCAGAGGCATTGGCGGTTTGTTTTTTGATTATTGCAAAGCCACCGACGGCATGAGTATGGAAAACTGGTACGATTTTGTTACCGAAGTAGGCAATAGTTTTTTAGAAGCCTACGTACCCATTGTTGAAAAACGAAAAGATTTACCATATACCCAAGCACAACGCAATTGGCAAGAAATCCGTCGTGGCCGCTACGTAGAATTCAATTTAGTTCACGATAAAGGCACCCTATTTGGCTTGAAAACCAATGGCCGAATTGAAAGTATTTTAATGAGCTTACCTCCACATGTTCAGTGGGTTTATAACCATAATGCAGAACCCGGCAGCGAAGAAGAAAAATTACTTGAAGTTTTAAAAAATCCTATAGAATGGGTGTAGAGTTTGAGTAAGCAACTTTTAACTTTACACTTTTAACTTTTAACTTAAAAGTATGTATCCATTACGAAGAAACCGAAGACTAAGAGCCAATGCCGCCATCCGTGGTTTGGTTCGCGAAACCATTATAACTCCCACCGATTTTTTAGTACCTCTTTTTGTGGTTGAAGGCAAAGGCGTAAAAGAAGAAATCGCCTCAATGCCCAACTATTTCCGTTATAGTTTGGATTTATTGGAAAACGAAGTGAAAGCACTTTGGAAACTCGGCTTAAAATCGGTGTTGCTGTTCGTAAAGGTGCCCGATAATTTAAAAGACAATAAAGGCACGGAAGCCTTAAACCCCAACGGACTGATGCAACGCGCCATTAAAACCGTAAAAAATGTGTGCCCGGATATGTTAGTGATGACCGATGTGGCCCTCGACCCTTATTCGGCTTACGGGCACGACGGCATTATTGAAAACGGACAAGTTTTAAACGACGAAACAGCAGAAACTTTGGCAGAAATGAGCCTCTCGCATGCCCAAGCCGGTGCCGATTTCGTAGCACCAAGCGACATGATGGACGGCCGAATTTTAACCATCCGCGAAGCTCTGGAAGACGAAGGCTTCATCAATACCGGTATTATGAGCTATTCGGCAAAATATGCTTCGGCTTTTTACGGTCCTTTCCGAGATGCGCTCGATTCGGCTCCGGTAGATTTGGTGGATATTCCGAAGGACAAAAAGACCTATCAAATGGATTATGCCAACCGTTTTGAAGCCATCCGTGAAACTGAAATGGACATTGACGAAGGTGCCGATATTGTGATGGTAAAACCAGGACTTTGTTACTTGGATATTGTTCGTGAAATTAAAAACGAAGTAAATGTTCCAGTGGCCGTTTACCAAGTGTCTGGCGAGTATGCCATGTTGAAAGCCGCTGCCGAAAAAGGCTGGCTGGAACACGATGCTGTGATGATGGAACAAATCACCGCAATTAAACGTGCCGGTGCAGACATCATTGCGTCTTATTTTGCTAAGGATGTTGTAAAATTGATTTCGTAAATTAGCATAACTAAAACCTTTTTAATGAACGCACTGATTCTCTGGGCAAGCCTTTCGATATTTTTTTCGTTTTTATGTTCCGTATTAGAAGCTGTTTTATTAAGTGTTACACCTACCTTTATCTCCATAAAAAAGCGTGAAAAAAAAGACTATGCTACAACTTTAGAGCATCTAAAAAAAGATGTAGACAAACCCTTAATTGCCATACTTACCATCAACACTATTGCCCATACCGTTGGTGCTATGATGGTGGGAATTGAAGCCGAAAAACTGCCTTTTAAAATTGAAGTTTTCGGCATAAATACCGTAGGAGTGGTATCGGCCATCATGACCTTTTTGATACTGGTCGCTTCCGAAATTATTCCAAAAACCATAGGCGCCACCTACTGGAAACAATTGGCCAACTTTTCGGCCACAGCTTTAAGCATAATGATTTTTCCGCTGAAATGGACCGGAATACTATGGCTGCTCCAACTCACCACAAAACTTATTGGTGGCTCTGGGCACGGCAGCGTCTTAACTCGCGAAAGCTTTATGGCCATGACAGACATAGCCCACGAAGAAGGCCTTTTCCAAGAAAACGAAAGCAAGGTAATAAAGAACTTATTGACCTTTAAGGAAGTATTTGCAAAAGATGTAATGACACCGCGCACGGTAATGAAAATTGTTGATGAGAACACAACCGTTGAAGAGTTTTTCAAAAAAAACCTCAACTTGCGCTTTTCGCGCGTTCCGGTTTATGTTGACGACCCCGACAACATCAAAGGCCTCGTTTTAAAGGACGAGATTTTCAAGGAAATGGCACTCGACAACGGCTCGAAAAAACTCTCTGAGCTAAAGCGCAACATCATTGTGGTGGGGCGCAACATTCCCATACCCACACTTTTTGAAAAATTGGTTGAAAGCAGAAACCACATGGCTTTAGTGGTTGACGAATACGGTTCGGTAAACGGTTTGGTAACCATGGAAGATGTTATTGAAACACTCTTAGGGCTGGAAATCATGGATGAAAGCGACAACGTTTCAGACCTACAACTGTTGGCCAGGAAGAGCTGGGAAATCCGTGCTAAAAAGCTAGGCATCTTTAGCGATGAAAGCACCAATTAAACATGGAAACCTGCATCATCAAATCGCCATTGGGATACACCAAAATTGTTGGAGACCACGAAGGCATTATTTCGGTTTCCATATTAAATTCCGAAGAAAAAACCACCCATGTTATTCCTATAGCTTTAGAGGATTGTGTTCTACAACTCAATGAATATTTTAAAGGCGCCCGCAAACAATTCAGTTTAAAATTAAACCCTCAAGGCACCCATTTTCAGAAAAAAGTTTGGGAACAATTGGAACTTGTCCCGTACGGAACCACAATTTCCTATTTAGAACTATCAAAACAATTGGGCGATGTAAAGGCCATTCGCGCCGTGGCCAATGCCAATGCCAAAAATCCGCTTTGGATTATTTTGCCCTGTCATCGCGTTATTGGCAGCAATGGTAGCTTAACAGGTTATGCCGGTGGTTTGCAGCGCAAAAAATGGCTCTTGGAACACGAAAGTCCCTTAAAACAGCAATCTTTATTTTAACACCAACAGAATAAATAAAATATCGCTATATTTAATCCACTAATTTTTCTGTAATGAAATTCCTTAAAAAAATCCTGAAGTGGCTTTTTATAACCATTTCACTTCTATTGATTCTGCTTTACGTTTTCGATTATGGCTACATTTTAAAAGGAGCGCGCGTGGTTTATTTTACGGGGCACAATACTGCGTTTATTGACGACTATCCCTATTTTGAAAACGATACCATAGCAAATGGCAACCACATCGATCCTTGGCCTGTACATAAAAATTACAACCTGGTTAAAGAAACCGACAAACTCGCAAAAACCCACCAAGAGCTGGGCACCATTGCTTATTTAATTATAAAAAACGACAGCATTTGGTTCGAAAATTATTACGAAGGTTTTAACGACACATCAAAAACCAATTCGTTTTCAATGGCTAAAAGCATTACCACAGCACTACTCGGAAAAGCAATTATGGAGGGTTACATTGAAAGTTTAGACCAACCCGTTAGCGATTTCTATCCACAATACAGTTACGCCAAAACCACTGTTGGCGATTTGGCGTCTATGGCCTCGGGTTTGGATTGGGTTGAACATTATACCAGTCCCTTTTCAGTTACGGCACGCGCCAATTACGATGACGATTTGGCCGAAACCATTTTAAACCAAAAAGTAATTAAAACACCCGGAACAGAATTTGAATATTTAAGTGGAAACACCCAACTTTTGGGCATGATTATTCAAAAAGCAACCGGCGTTCCATTGGCAAAATATTTGTCAGACAAATTTTGGAAACCCATGGGTGCCAGCGAAAACGCCCTCTGGCAACTCGACGACAGCGAGCACAGACTGGCCAAAGCCTTTTGTTGCATTTCAAGCAATGCCCGCGATTTTGCCCGTTTTGGAAAGCTCTACAAAGACGGCGGCAACTGGAACGGCAAGCAACTGTTGGATTCGGCTTTTGTTAAAAAATCCATCACGCCCCGGTTTAAAAAAAATCCTGTTTATGGCTACGGTTGGTGGCTTGGTAAATATGTAAACAAAAACTTTTTTATGATGCGCGGCCATTTAGGGCAATACGTTATGGTGCAGCCCGAAGACAACGTTATCATAGTACGTTTGGGCCATCGAAAATCGACAGACGAAGGCCATGGTGTTGGTAAATTTACAGACGATATTCAAATTTATATTGAAGAAGCCTATAAAATGTTAGACTATGATAAGCAAACTCAATCTTGAAAACATATTATTTCTTGATATCGAAACCGTTCCAGAAAGCCAACATTTTTCAGATTTAGATGAAACCACTCAGTCGCTTTGGGAACAGAAATCGCAATACCAGCGTCGGGACGAATTCACGGCCGAAGAATTTTACGACCGTGCCGGAATCTGGGCCGAATTTGGTAAAATAGTTTGTATTTCGGTAGGCTATTTCAATATTTTGAATGATTTGCGCACATTTCGCGTCACTTCATTTTATGGCGATGAAATAAAAATTTTAAAAGATTTTAAAAACCTGCTCATCTCCCATTTCAGCCAAACCAAACATTTGCTCTGCGCCCACAACGGCAAAGAATTCGATTTTCCGTACATTGCCCGGCGTATGATTATACATAACATAGAATTGCCATACAAGCTGAATTTATTTGGCAAAAAACCCTGGGAAGTGCCCCACCTCGACACCTTGGAATTATGGAAATTTGGCGATTACAAAACCTATACTTCATTGAAATTATTAACCCACGTTTTGGGTATTCCGTCACCAAAAGACGATATTGATGGCAGCCAAGTAGGTCAGGTTTTTTATGAAGAAAATGATATAGACCGCATTATAAAATATTGTGAAAAAGACACCATTGCGGTGGCGCAAATATTTTTGCGTTTGCGTGGTGACGATTTATTGAGCGACGATGAGATTATTCATATATAATTTTTATGACAGCACTGTCAATTCAAATTTAGAACAACACTGATATCAGCGGAGTCGAGAAGTCTCAGAATCACAACATAAAAAGAGGTCTCGACTTTAGTTTATCTTGAGCGAAGCCGAAAGGCTCGACCTGACAAACAAAACTAACATTAACATAGGTTTTAAATCCGAACCAAGAATTGAAAAAAAAATTAATGGAGAAGAAGCCCATTTTAAAAATCAACAACCTTTCCATTTTCTTTGGAAAAAACCAAGTTATCCACAATATTTCGTACCATTTAAATGAAAATGAAATTTTGGGCATTGTAGGCGAATCGGGGTCTGGCAAATCAGTGTCTTCATTGGCCATTTTAGGTTTGCTTCCGAAGAAAATTTCAGAGATAACCCATGGTGAAATTGTTTTTGAAAATGAAAATTTGGTAAACCTTTCCAACAAAGCATTTCAAAACATCCGCGGCAATAAAATAGCCATGATTTTTCAAGAGCCGATGAGCTCGCTTAACCCGTCAATGACCTGCGGAAGCCAAGTTGAAGAAATACTGTTTCAGCACACCAATTTATCAAAAAAAGAAGCTAAAGCAGAAACTTTGCAATTGTTCGAAAAAGTAAAATTGCCCAACCCCGAACGTGTTTTTAAGGCCTATCCACATGAAATTTCGGGCGGACAAAAACAACGGGTTATGATTGCTATGGCCATAGCCTGCAAACCCGACATTTTAATTGCTGACGAACCTTCCACAGCCCTCGATGTTACCGTTCAAAAAGAGATTGTTTTACTTTTAAAAACCTTGCAGGCCGAAACAAAAATGAGCATCATTTTTATTACCCACGATTTGGCACTCATTTCGGAAATCGCACAAAGGGTTTTGGTGATGTACCAAGGCAACATTGTGGAACAAGGGTTGGCCACTGAAATTTTTAAAACCCCGCAACACAACTATACCAAAGCACTAATAAATTCGAGGCCTTCGTTAAATACGCGATTAAAAACGCTACCTACCATTAAAGATTATTTAAACAACTCGATTTCAAGCGAGATTATCACAAAAGAACAGCGGCAAAAAGATCACAAAAAACTATACAGCCAACCACCGCTTTTGGAAGTTATCAACGTGGAAAAAGAATATATTTCAAAATCGGGATGGTTTTCAAAACCCACAAGTTTTAAAGCCGTAAATGATGTTAGTTTTAAGCTGTACGAAGGTGAAACGTTGGGTTTGGTGGGCGAATCGGGCTGCGGAAAATCAACCCTTGGCAATGCTATTTTACAAATCGACAAAGCCACTGCCGGAACCATTCTTTATAAAGATGTTGATATTACCAAACTATCAAAAACGGAAACCCGAAAACTGAGAAAGGACATCCAAATCATTTTTCAAGACCCTTATTCCTCTTTAAATCCGAGAATACCCGTTGGCGAGGCCATTTTGGAACCCATGAAAGTCCACAAACTTTACCATTCAGATGCCGAAAGAAAGGAAAAAGTTATCGCTATTTTAAAACGCGTGGGGTTAAGTGAAAACCATTTTAACCGCTATCCCCATGAGTTTTCCGGTGGGCAACGGCAACGTATTGGTATTGCCCGAACTATTGCGTTGCAGCCTAAATTGATTGTCTGCGACGAGTCGGTTTCTGCTTTGGATATTTCCGTTCAGGCACAAGTACTCAATTTATTGAACGAACTTAAAGAAGATTTCGGTTTTACCTATATTTTTATTTCACACGACTTGGCCGTAGTAAAATACATGAGCGACCAATTATTGGTAATGAACCAAGGTAAAATTGAAGAATTGGATGATGCCGATGCCATTTACAATGCACCTAAAAAAGAATACACCAAAAAATTAATTCATGCTATACCCAAAGGGTTATAGCATGAATATTTTTTTGGTTAGATAAATTAAACTTTTAAAAAACTGCAAATTCTCTCTTAGAGCTTCTTTGAATTTGCTTCCATCATTTGTAGGTTGTTCAGGTAGATTTGTTGCAATATTCATAAGTTTAAGTTTATGGTAGATTTGTGGGGCAAATCTATTATTGGTTTGGTTAATTTGGGGAGTGCTAATATCAAACTTTTTTTCAAAAAATCAGTTTAAAAACACAATAAATCGATGAAATACATTTTTATTTAACTAAACCTTGATTTTTCTCACTTTATTCAAGAGTTGATCTACCTAAGGGCACTTCATTAAACGAACTCTTTTTCCCAAGATTACTTATCTTTATAACACTCTAAACTAAAATTAAGATGTCTCACAAAAAGTTATGGGAAGGCTCTGCCGCTTTTAAGCGAAACAGCCATTTATTTGAATACAAAAAATGGCTTTCTGAAAACTATCATTTGGATTTTAATTCTTATGATGCTTTATGGCAATGGTCGGTTCATCATGTTGCTGACTTTTGGGAAAGCGTATGGCGATACTTTAAAGTGATTTCGCATAACGATTATTCTTCTGTGTTAAAAATGACATCGATGCCCAATTTCAAATGGTTTGAAGGGGCAACACTCAATTATGCAGAGCACATCTTTAAGCATAATTTAACCACCGAAACAGCCATTATTTTCAACAACGAGCAAGGTGAACATACCGAAATATCTTGGACGGAATTAAAACAAAAAGTAGCCGCCATGGCCACTTATTTAAAATCCATTGGCATAAAAAAGGGCGATTGTGTAGTGGCGTTTTTACCCAATGTGCCCGAAGCTACCATTTCGTTTTTGGCGGTGAATTCCATTGGTGCTATTTGGTCCAGCACGTCTCCCGATTTTGGGGCAGAAAGCGTGATTGACCGTTTTGCGCAGATTAAACCCAAAGTGTTTATTACTGTTGACGGCTATTATTACAACGGCAAACCCTACGATAAAACAGAAATCGCCAACAATATCGCTAAAGCATTGCCCACTTTGCAACAAGTGATTGTTTTGCCGTATTTAAACAAGAAAGATATTTCAGCATTCCCAAATAATTTTATCAATATCAATACTATTTTTGAAACTAAAGGAGACAAACTTGCCTTTGAACCGGTTGATTTCAACCATCCTATTTGGGTGCTGTATTCCTCGGGTACTACGGGCCTGCCAAAAGCAATCGTGCATTCGCACGGTGGCGTTTTATTGGAGCATTTAAAGTATATGGCGTTTCATAACGATGTGCACAGGGGCGAGCGCTATTTTTGGTACACCACCACGGGCTGGATGATGTGGAATTTTTTGCAGTCGGCACTGTTAATGGGCGCATCCATTGTGCTTTACGATGGCAGCCCCACTTACCCCAATTTCAATAAGCTTTGGGATTTTTCAGATGATGTAAACATCAATCATTTTGGCACCAGCGCCCCATTTTTGGTGGCCAGCATGAAGAAAAACATAAACCCGAAAAACGATTGCAACCTTAACTCAATCCGTTCCATTAGCTCCACAGGCGCACCGCTTCCTTTTGAAGCGTTTGAGTATGTTTATAAAAACATAAAACAAGATGTTTGGCTCTGTTCTATGGCCGGTGGCACCGATGTTTGCACCGCTTTTGTGGGCGGCACGCCGTTTTATGCCGTCCATGCCGGTGAAATTCAATGCCGCGCTTTGGGCGTTTCCCTTTATGCCTATAACGACGATGGCAAACCTGTTGAGGACGAATTGGGCGAAATGGTGATTGACAAGCCTATGCCCTCAATGCCCATTTACTTTTGGAACGATAAAGACAACAAACGCTATAAAGCCAGTTATTTTGAACATTTCCCCGGAAAATGGCGGCATGGCGATTTTATAAAAATCAATTCAAAAACCCAAGGGATTGTTATTTATGGGCGATCGGACGCGACATTGAACCGACACGGCATCCGAATTGGCACCAGCGAGATTTATCGGCACATCAACACCATAAAAGCGATTGAAGACTCTTTAATTGTAAATTTAGAGCTCGATGGCGGCAAACACTATATGCCACTTTTTGTAAAAATGAAACCGAATACTGAACTCACCGATTCCATTAAAGGTGAAATCAACCAACAGTTGAAAAAAGAATGTTCGCCACGCCACGTGCCCGACGACATTATTGAAGTACCCGACATCCCCTATACCATTAGCGGTAAAAAAATGGAAGCGCCCGTTAAAAAGATTTTATTGAAAATGCCTTTGGA
>CAZZDI010000021.1:0-23501 GCA_964653155.1 uncultured Flavobacteriaceae bacterium
GTAGGTTGGGCTTGGGATATTACCAACTTCGTTTGGTGGGTAGGTATTGGTCACGCAGGAACACTTATTTCTGCGGTACTTTTACTGTTCCGTCAAAAATGGAGAATGGCTATTAACCGTTCTGCAGAGGCGATGACTATCTTCTCGGTTGTACAGGCGGGTTTGTTCCCAATCATTCACATGGGCCGACCATGGTTAGGCTACTGGGTATTGCCTATTCCAAACCAATTCGGTTCGCTGTGGGTAAATTTTAACTCACCGCTACTTTGGGACGTATTTGCGATTTCTACATATTTATCAGTTTCATTGGTGTTCTGGTGGACAGGTTTATTGCCAGATTTCGCCATGTTAAGAGATAGAGCCATAAAACCATTCCAAAAGAAAATTTATGCGTTATTAAGTTTCGGATGGTCGGGTAGGGCCAAAGATTGGCAACGTTTTGAAGAAGTATCGTTGGTACTTGCCGGTTTGGCAACGCCACTTGTACTTTCGGTGCATACCATTGTATCGTTCGACTTTGCCACATCGGTTATACCAGGATGGCACACCACCATCTTTCCTCCGTACTTCGTAGCCGGTGCGGTATTCTCAGGATTTGCCATGGTAAACACGCTTCTTATTATTATGAGAAAAGTGTGTAACCTTGAAGATTATATTACCGTACAGCACATCGAATTGATGAACATTGTAATCATGATTACAGGTTCCATTGTTGGGGTAGCCTATATTACTGAGTTATTTATTGCATGGTATTCTGGTGTAGAATACGAACAATACGCGTTCTTGAACAGAGCAACCGGACCTTACTGGTGGGCATATTGGGCGATGATGACCTGTAACGTATTCTCTCCTCAGTTTATGTGGTTCAAGAAATTGAGAACCAGTATCATGTTCTCGTTCTTTATCTCGATTGTGGTAAACATAGGAATGTGGTTCGAGCGTTTCGTAATCATCGTAACCTCGTTACATAGAGATTACTTGCCGTCTTCATGGACTATGTTCTCGCCTACATTTGTAGATATCGGGATTTTCATTGGAACTATTGGCTTCTTCTTTGTGCTGTTCCTGTTATATTCAAGAACGTTCCCGGTAATCGCACAGGCAGAGGTGAAGACCATTTTGAAATCCTCAGGTGAGAAGTACAAAAATCTTCGAGAAGCAGGAGAAAGCTTAGTAGGTACTGGAGCCGACGAGAGAACTTCAAAAGTTAACAATACTAAAAACGAAGCGTAATCATGGAAGCATCAAAATTAATTCACGCTATTTACAATGATGATGATGTGTTAATGAATGCCGTAAAAAAGGTCAAGGCAGCTAAACACCACATTGAAGAAATATATACGCCGTTTCCTGTTCATGGGCTAGACAAAGCTATGGGACTAGCACCAACACGTATAGCCATTACCGCATTTATATATGGCTTGGTTGGACTTACTGTTGCAATCGTAATGATGAATTTTATCATGATTGAAGATTGGCCACAAAACATTGGAGGAAAGCCTAGTTTTAGTTATATAGAAAACATGCCGGCCTTCGTTCCAATCATGTTCGAGCTTACAGTGTTTTTTTCAGCGCACTTAATGGTTATAACATTTTATCTTAGAAGTAGAATGTGGCCATTTAAAAACGCCGAAAATCCAGACCCAAGAACCACAGACGACCATTTTTTAATGGAAATAGCTGTAAACGGAAATGAAGAGGAACTCGCTGGGTTGTTAAAGGAAACCGGTGCAGTTGAAGTAAACCTAGTTGATAAAGCCCATTAATATACCTATGAAAAGCTTAATTAAAGTAATAACAATAGCAGTCGTTTTTGTGGCTGTATCGTGTAATAAGAGTACGGCACCAAACTACCAGTTTATGCCAGATATGTATGAGTCTGCTGGTTACGAAACCTATGGTGAGGCTGCATTTAGAAATGGAGTTGAGGCACAATTACCTGCCGAAGGTTCGGTGGCAAGAGGACACATACCGTTCGATATTGATAATACAACGGAAGGCTTTGAGTTGGCAAAAGCCTCATTAACTAGCCCGCTTGATTCTACTGCGGTAGATTTAGAGCGCGGTAAAGAACTTTACAATATTTATTGCGGTATTTGCCACGGCACAAAAGGAGACGGACAAGGAAACCTAGTGAAACGAGAAAAGATTTTAGGAATACCAAGTTATGATGATGCCGGTAGAGCAATTACCGAAGGGAGCACTTACCACACCATATACTATGGGAAAAATGCAATGGGCTCGTACGCAAACCAACTAAATGAAGAAGAGCGTTGGCAAGTAGTGGCTTATGTAATGAAATTAAAGGCCGATTTAGAAAAGTAAGACTGATAAGACTATTATAGATATGTACACATTTTCAAATAAATTAAAGACATTTTCTATCATTCTGATGGTATTGGGACTATTAGGTGTAGGATATGGTTTTATAACATCCCATAAATCTTTTGAAGAGGTTGAAATTTTACTTGCTGAAGAAGCACACCATTCCGGTGGGCACGGTGAAGAAGTGGCACATACCGCCGGGGCTCAAGATGCGCATGCTGCAGAAAACCATGCCGAGACGCTTGATGCACATTCTAAACACGTAAAGCATGTTCAGCACCAAATAGCAAACCGCCCATGGGCAGCACTATATGTAGCAGCTTTCTTCTTTATGATGATAGCTTTGGGGGTGTTGGCTTTTTATGCCATCCAGATAGCATCACAAGCGGGTTGGTCGCCTGTACTATTTAGGGTAATGGAAGGTATTAGCGCATACCTGTTGCCAGGAGCAGTTATTGTACTGTTAATAGCGTTGGCTTCTGGAACAATAGGTCACTATAACTTGTTTATTTGGATGGATCCCGAAGTGGTAGCTCATGATAAATTGATTCAAGGTAAATCAGGTTGGTTAAGTATTTCAGGATTTGCTATTCGTGGTGCAATATTTATTGCAGGTTGGGTACTTTACCGTCAGTTTGCACGTAAATTCTCCATCGCTCAAGATGAAGCTAATGATAAGAGTAACTTTAAAAAGTTGTTTAGAATTTCAGCTGGATTCTTAGTATTCTTTATTTACACAGAATCTATTATGTCTTGGGACTGGATTATGAGTGTTGATCCACACTGGTTTTCAACCTTGTTCGGGTGGTACGTATTTGCGAGCATGTTTGTTAGCGGAATAACGGTAATTGCTTTAATAGCCATTTATTTAAAATCTAGAGGCTATTTAGATTTTGTGAATGAAAATCATATCCATGATGTAGCTAAGTTTATGTTCGCCATGAGTATCTTCTGGACCTACCTTTGGTTCTCACAGTTTATGTTGATTTGGTATTCTAATATACCTGAAGAAGTAACCTATTTTGTTAGCCGTTTCAATGATTACAAACTGCCTTTCTTGGGTATGGTGGCATTAAATTTTGTATTCCCTATTTTAATGCTGATGAATGCTGATTATAAACGTATCCCTTGGTTTGTGGTAATGACCGGATTAGTGATTCTTTTTGGCCACTACCTAGATGTGTATGTTATGATTATGCCAGCGACGGTAGGTGATAGATGGGCGCTAGGATACCAAGAAATTAGTTCTGTACTTCTTTTTGCAGGGTTATTCATCTTTGTAGTGTTTACAGCTTTAACAAAAGCCCCATTACTGGTAAAGGGTTACCCTTTTAGAAAGGAAAGCGAAGATTTTCATTATTAATTAAGATATAAATAAAGACGAACGATACCAATGACTGCTTTATTAACGATTATAGTTTTAGTATTTATTTTAATTGCCATTTGGCAAATGGTAAAAATTTTCGACCTGGCCCAGGCCAAGAACGAAAATGATGCTTTGGGCATAGCCACCGATAAGGACAATAAAGTAAATGGTTACTTAATGATGGGCTTTTTAGCTTTCATTTACATTATTACTATTGTATGCTTTGTTAAATGGGGCGATTTACCATTATTGTCCAACTCAGCTTCAGAACACGGTTCTACCATAGATAATTTGATGATCATATCGTTGGTAATTATCTTTTTTGTTCAAACAGTTACCCAGTTCTTATTACATTACTTTGCCTTTAAGTACAAAGGAGAAAAGGGGAAAAAAGCTTTGTTTTTTGCAGATAACAATAAATTAGAAGCCGTTTGGACAATTATACCTGTAATTGTTTTGGCTGGTTTGATTATTTACGGTTTAAGTACTTGGGTTAACATTATGGGAGTTGATGAAAGCGACGATCCATTAATTGTAGAGTTGTATGCCCAACAGTTCAATTGGAAGGCTAGATATGCAGGTGCCGATAACACTTTAGGTAAAGCCAATGTAAGGTTGATTGATATAGACCGCGCAAATATTTTAGGTTTAGACGAGGCCGACCCCAACGCACAGGATGATATTATCACGACCGAGTTGCATTTGCCCGTAGGAAAACCAGTTCTAATAAAAATGCGTTCTCAAGATGTATTGCACTCTGCTTATATGCCACATTTTAGAGCACAAATGAACTGTGTGCCCGGTATGATAACCCAGTTTGGATTTACACCAACCGTAACAACGGCCGATATGCGCCAAACACCAGAAATTATAGATAAAGTTCAAAACATTAATAATATAAGAGTTGAGAACAGTAAAGAATTGATAGCGAAAGGCGAAGAACCTTTAGAGCGTTATGAATTCGATTATCTTTTGTTGTGTAACAAAATTTGCGGAAAATCGCACTACAACATGCAAATGAAAATAGTAGTGGAAACGCAGGAAGAATTTGATGCTTGGTTGAAAGAGCAAAAGGAATTTAAAAACTCTTTATTAAACTAATTTTTTTAAAAAAAGAAAAAACGATATAAGATTATGTCAGCACACGCAGATAACCACGCTCACGACGACCACGGGCATCATCATAAGGAGACGTTTATAACTAAATATATTTTTAGTCAAGACCACAAAATGATTGCCAAGCAGTACCTTATAACAGGTACGATAATGGGTATTATAGGGGTGTTAATGTCTATGATGTTCCGCATCCAAATTGCTTGGCCGGAAGAACCCAACGTATTGTTTGAAGCGTTATTAGGTAAATGGGCCCCAGACGGTGTTATGGATGCTGATGTTTACTTGGCATTAGTTACCATTCACGGAACGATTATGGTATTCTTTGTTCTTACAGCTGGCTTAAGCGGAACATTCAGCAACCTATTAATTCCTTTGCAAATTGGTGCTCGAGATATGGCATCTGGTTTCTTAAATATGGTTTCTTATTGGTTGTTCTTCTTGTCAAGTGTCATCATGGTTATTTCATTATTTGTTGAAGCTGGCCCTGCCGCTGCCGGATGGACTATTTATCCGCCTTTAAGTGCTTTGCCAATGGCACAAGGTGGTTCGGGTATGGGTATGACCTTATGGTTGATATCTATGGCCATATTTATTGCTTCTTCATTGTTGGGATCATTAAACTATATCGTAACGGTACTAAACTTGCGTACAAAAGGAATGTCTATGACAAGGCTTCCTTTAACCATTTGGGCATTTTTCATCACAGCTATTATCGGTGTAATTTCATTCCCGGTATTGTTGTCTGCGGCATTATTATTAATCATGGATAGAAGTTTTGGTACGTCATTCTTCTTGTCCGATATATTTATTCAAGGCGAAGTCTTACATTATCAAGGCGGTTCTCCTGTATTGTTCGAACATTTATTCTGGTTTTTGGGCCACCCAGAGGTTTATATTGTAATCTTACCGGCAATGGGACTGGTTTCTGAAATCATGGCTTCAAATTCACGTAAGCCTATTTTCGGTTACCGTGCAATGATAGCTTCAATATTAGCAATTGCATTTCTTTCTACTATCGTTTGGGGGCATCACATGTTTATTTCAGGCATGAACCCGTTCCTTGGATCTGTATTTACATTTACAACCTTATTGATTGCCATTCCATCTGCTGTAAAAGCGTTTAACTGGATTACAACACTCTGGAAAGGTAACTTGCAGATGAATCCGGCCATGTTGTTTTCCATTGGTTTTGTTTCAACATTCATTACCGGTGGTTTAACAGGTATCATTTTAGGAGACTCTGCCCTAGATATCAACGTTCACGATACTTACTTTGTAGTGGCGCACTTCCACTTGGTAATGGGAATATCTGCATTGTATGGTATGTTTGCCGGTATTTACCACTGGTACCCTAAAATGTTTGGTCGTATGTTGAACAAAAACCTTGGGTACATTCACTTTTGGTTAACGGCCATTTGTGCTTATGGGGTATTCTTCCCGATGCATTTTATTGGTATGGCAGGTTTGCCACGTCGTTATTACACCAACAGTAACTTCCCGTTATTTGACGATTTAGCAAATGTAAACGTTGTAATAACCGTGTTTGCCTTGATTGGTGGAGTTGTTCAAATTGTTTATTTGTATAACTTCTTTGTTAGTATTTTTTACGGAAAAAAGGCCACCCAAAACCCATGGCAGTCTACAACATTGGAATGGACAACACCAGTGGAGCATATTCATGGAAACTGGCCGGGTGAAATCCCACATGTACACCGTTGGGCTTACGATTACAGTAAACCAGGCCATGATGTAGATTTTGTTCCGCAGAATATTCCTTTAAAAGAAGGAGAAGAAGAACTTCAACATTAAGAAATAAAATTAAGTATCAATTTATAATATGCACTTTGGCCCATCTTTTTAGGTGGGCTTTTGTTTATATTTGTATGTTATGAACGAAAATCTAGATCCAACAAGCCATCATTTTTCACCAGAAGAATTTGATGTAGAAAAAAGGTTAAGACCGCTATCCTTTGATGATTTTACTGGGCAGGATCAGGTTTTAGAAAATCTGGAAATATTTGTTCAGGCGGCAAATTTAAGAACAGAAGCCTTAGACCATACACTGTTTCACGGCCCTCCGGGATTGGGAAAAACCACCCTGGCCCACATTTTGGCCAGCGAGCTCAATGTCGGAATTAAGGTTACTTCTGGCCCAGTCCTAGATAAACCAGGAGATTTGGCAGGTTTGCTAACCAACTTGGATGAAAGAGATGTTTTGTTTATAGATGAAATCCATAGGTTGAGCCCTATTGTAGAGGAGTATCTCTATTCCGCTATGGAAGATTATAAAATTGACATCATGATAGAGTCGGGGCCTAACGCAAGAACGGTTCAAATCAACCTTAACCCATTTACCCTAGTTGGTGCTACAACGCGTTCAGGATTGCTTACAGCGCCCATGAGAGCACGTTTTGGTATACAAAGCAGATTACAATACTATAATACCCAGCTACTAACAACCATTGTTCAGCGCAGTGCAAGTATTTTAAACGTACCCATTTCTATGGAAGCTGCTGTAGAAATTGCCGGAAGAAGTCGTGGCACACCAAGAATCGCTAACGCCTTATTAAGAAGAGTTAGGGATTTTGCACAAATAAAAGGCAATGGTACTATTGATATAAAAATAGCCAAGTTCGCTTTGGGGGCACTTCATGTAGATGCCCATGGACTGGACGAAATGGACAATAAGATTTTAACAACCATAATAGAAAAATTTAAAGGCGGCCCGGTAGGCATCACAACTTTGGCAACCGCTGTAAGTGAAAGCGCCGAAACCATTGAAGAAGTTTACGAGCCATTTTTAATTCAAGAAGGCTTCATTATGCGCACACCTAGAGGACGTGAAGTTACAGAGCAGGCCTATAAGCACCTCGGAAAAATAAAAGGCCCAACACAAGGTGGATTGTTTTAATACATTGTGCTATTCTGAACTTGTTTTCAGAATCTCCATCATAAATGACGCAAAAGCTTAAACATACCCAACTTATAAAAACTGAAGCCAAACGCCTCGGTTTTTTGTCCTGTGGGATTAGTAAAGCCGAATTTCTGGAAGAAGAAGCGCCCAGACTTGAAAAATGGTTGAATAACAACGGGCATGGCCAGATGCGCTATATGGAAAACCATTTTGATAAACGATTGGATCCAACCAAACTGGTTGAAGGTTCAAAAAGCGTCGTATCCTTACTTTTGAACTATTTTCCTTTAGAAACACAAAATCCTGAAAGTTTCAAACTATCGAAATATGCCTACGGCACCGATTACCATTTTGTCATCAAAGATAAATTGAAGTCGCTTTTGCAATTCATACAAGATGAAATTGGTGAAGTGGAAGGACGCGCCTTTGTAGATTCTGCACCAGTGCTGGATAAAGCTTGGGCAGCAAAAAGTGGTTTGGGTTGGATAGGTAAACACAGCAATTTACTAACCCAAAAAGTTGGCTCGTTTTATTTTATTGCCGAATTAATTATCGATTTAGAATTGGAGTACGATACACCAATTACAAACCATTGTGGAAGCTGTACAGCATGTATAGATGCCTGCCCTACACAGGCCATTGTTGAGCCTTACGTGGTTGATGGAAGTAAGTGTATTTCTTACTTAACCATAGAATTAAAAGACAATATTCCTCCAGAATTTAAAGGGAAAATGGACGATTGGATGTTTGGTTGCGATGTGTGCCAAGATGTTTGTCCGTGGAACCGATTTTCAAAATCACATAACGAACCACTATTTAATCCACACCCCGAGTTACTCTCGATGAGTAAAAAAGATTGGGAAGAAATTACTGAAGATACGTTCAGAAAAGTGTTTAAAAAATCGGCAGTAAAGCGTACTAAGTTTTCTGGGTTAACAAGAAATATCAAGTTTTTGAAAGATTAATCACTGATAAGGTAGTTCAAAAACGCGTTTATATTTTAAGGCATAAACTTTCAGCTTTATTTTAAAAACCCAATACTTGTAAGATAACCGTTGAAACGTTTTTTTGATGTTTTTAAATAACTGCATAACTCTTAATTTTAGTCTAAGATACTAAAATTTACAATTACTTTACATTAAGTTAACATTAAATTTACATTTGTTTAGGCTTTAGCAATTCGCTGTAACCCCGCCATAAATCGGTTGTCTGTTTTGAAACAATCAGTAAACTCCAGAAGGTTTTTGCTCTTAAATATTTCTATGAAACCATTATTTTTACTGAAATCACAGTCACGTATTTATTTGTTGACCTCTATTATTTTTTTTGGGGAGTTACATGTTAAAAGCATTATTAAATTAACATTTAGAGCGTTATTATAAATTAAGCAAGATGTGCCAAAACCCGCTCCAAAGCCATGCCACGGGAACCTTTGATCAAAAGAGAAGTGTTTTTAATATTTGACAAATCGAAATCAGATTCAAATTCAGAAAACGATTTGTACTGTTTTGCCTTTTTGGAATTGATGGTTGATTTATAAAAATTCTCACCCACAAAAAGAATTTTATCAATATCCATTGAAAGGGCTAAATCCGCAATGTTTTGGTGTTCTTGTTTGGCGTCGTTACCCAATTCGAACATGTCACCCAAAATGGCTATTTTGTAACCTTTTTGTTTTTCAAAATTGTGCAATGCGGCGTACATGCTGGTCGGGTTGGCATTGTAGGCATCCAAAATAATTTTATTGGTGCCTTTTTCAATGATTTGCGACCGGTTATTTGAAGGAACGTAATTTTCAATGGCTGTTTTAATCAGTTGGTCTTCCACTTTAAAATAGTGACCAATGGCAACGGCAGCGCATATATTATTGAAATTGTAATCACCTATAAGTTGGCTTTCTATGTTAAAACCATTAAAAGTCGATTTTACAAAAGGCTGGGCGTTTTTGAATTTAATCGATATGTCAGCCATTTCGTTTGAACATCCAAAGGAAAATATGGAAGCCTCTTTGGTTTTTTCAACCTGTATGGCATCATTAGCATTTACAAAAATGGTTTTGTGGTTGGCTATAAGATAATCATACATTTCACTTTTACCTTTTATAACGCCTTCAACGCTGCCAAAACCCTCTAAATGGGCTTTGCCAAAATTAGTGATGTAACCATAATCGGGTTGGGCAATGCGGCATAAAAACTCAATTTCCTTTTGGTGGTTAGCACCCATTTCAACAATGCCTATTCCGGTGTCTTTGGTCATGGAAAGTAAGGTTAACGGAACGCCAATGTGGTTGTTCAAATTACCTATCGTGGCCGTGGTTTTAAACTTTTGGGAAAGTACTGCGTTTATCAGTTCTTTGGTGGTGGTTTTGCCATTGCTTCCCGTTAAAGCAATAACGGGAATGTTTAAAAACGTCCTGTGGAACGAAGCTAAGTGCTGGAGCGTTTCCAATACGTTGTTGACCAAGATCGTTTTTTCTGAAGTAAGAAATTCTTCTTCGTCAATAATGGCGTAAGTAGCTCCGAGTTCTAAAGCTTTTTCTGCATAACTGTTACCGTTAAAATTTTCGCCTTTTAGGGCGAAAAACATATCGTTGGGTTTTATTTTCCGTGTATCGGTATTAGCAGCGTTGCAATTTAAAAATAGACTGTGGAGCGCTTTTATTTCCAAAGGTAATGCGATTTTATTTGTGGAATTAAATGTATAAAAAAAGTCCTGATACATCATCAGGACTTTTTGGTATATTTTAAAAAACTAAGTTTAGTTTTTCTTTTTGTTGTTCATTTTACTTTTTGAACCCACACGAGACATGGCGCATCTAAACCCGATGTAATCGGTAGCCATATCTTGTGGGAAGTAGCGTCTTTGAGCTGGGTCTAACCAGTATTCTCTGTCTTTCCATGAACCACCTTTGTAAACTCTTACTTCGTCGTTAATCAATGATGTTCTGTTATTGCTTTGGTCATACTCCCTAACAATGTTTCCAAGTGAATCTCTTGTTATTCTGTGTTTAGGAGAGTTGTACATGCTTCTAGTTTCGGAAGAAGCGCCTTCGCCTTCGTCATCATTAAAACTTTGGTAGTTGCGTGATGAACGCTTATCGCCATCTCTAAAGTTTATTTGGTTGCTTCTGTCGAAATTGGTTCTTAAGTAAGTTTCATTTTCATCGATAGGCACTTGCTGGATTTCGCCAGGTAAGTTTCTTGCAATCACTTTTCCGTTGGAAAGTGTGTCGTAAACAATATCATCGGCAGTTACAACTTTAACGGTGCCATCTTCGTTTAATGCATTTTTGGTATAAACGTTTCCACGGTAGTAGTTAAAATCGTTAAACTCGTCGTCAACAATAGGTCTGTAAACATCGGCAACCCACTCGGCAACGTTTCCGGCCATGTCGTATAAACCGTAATCATTTGGTGCATATGATTTCACAGCGTTGGTAATATCAGCACCATCGTCAGACCAGCCTGCAATCCCACCGTAATCACCTTTTCCTTGCTTAAAGTTGGCTAATTGGTCACCACGGTATTTACGAGAACCATTACGAGTATACTGTCCTTCCCATGGGTATTTTTTACGACCACGGTATAGGTTGTAGCTTCTAATTTCGCTTAATCCTAAAGCGGCATATTCCCATTCGGTTTCGGTTGGGAGTCTGTATTTTGGAGGAATAACTCCACTTGAGCGTGTGGCATAAACACCAGATTCGTTGCCGTCGGCGTCCACTCGTATATTTCTGTTACCTCGTTCTGGACGTGTGATTTCTTCGTTGCCACCAAAAACCTCTGTTGGGGCATTAATATAAGTATCAACACTAAAAGTTTGGTCGGCATCTATTTGGTTGAAGGAGTCGCGACTCAAGTAATTGTTCATTTGAAGTGCTTTATGGGCCACCATATTGGTTCTCCAATTAGCAAATTCTACAGCTTGAATCCAGCTCACTCCAACTACAGGATACTCACCATAAGCGGGGTGGCGCAAGTAGTTGTCGGTCATAACTTCGTTGTAGCCTAAACGGTTTCTCCAAACTAAAGTATCTGGTAAAGCACCAGTGTAAATGGCTTTGTACATGTCTTCTGAAGGAGGGTAAACACTTTTTAAGTAATCCAAATATTCAACATACATCATGTTGGTTACTTCGGTTTCATCCATATAAAACGACTGTACGTGCTGTTGGGTGGGGCTGTTGTTCCAATCGTGCATTACATCGTCTTGTACACGTCCTTTGGTAAACGTACCGCCTTCAATAAATACAAGCCCTGGAGAAGTTTCTTGTTCTTTAAAGTCTGTATTATATTGAAAACCGCCTTCCCTTTTATTAATGTCCCATCCGGTTGCTCTGGAAGTGTTTTTGGAGCTCGATGATTTTTTACAACCAGTTGCAGTAACTGTTAGCGCGATAACCAACAGAAATTTTAATGCTACTACTTTTTTCATATCCATACTTTTAAGTAAGCTAATATTGTTTTGGTGGTGCAATATAATAATTAAAGCCAATAACGCAAGCTATTTTTTGCATTTTAACCAAAAAAATGTGTATTTCACCCTATTTTTTAAACCTTACGTCGATGTTTTGTCGCGTTTTTTAGCAACGCTTTGTGTTGTATAAACGTTAGTATTGCTAATTTATTATTGTATTTTTGGTCGAATTAACCGAAATGTTATTATTATTGATAATAACAGAGGGCTATTGACGTTATTTTACCAATGAAAAAGAATATTTTATTACTACTGTTGTGTGTTTCGGCCGCGGTATTGGCGCAGCAAAAAAACTATAAAATACAATGGGAAGAAGCAAAAACCCTTTTTGTTGGAGGTGTTTCGGTGCAAGTGCCTGCTTTTAATGAGGCCAATTATATATTCGATTTTAATGCTGGGTTGCAGTTTGTCGATCAATGGGATGAGAAAAGCACTGTAGATGAAAATTCGGTGGCGATAACCAATGTGTCGTACCAATCCATTTCAAAAAGTGAGCTGAAGGACATCGATTTGGCCACTATTCCAAATGCATTAAACTACAGTTTAAAAAATTCAACAGCGCGGAATAAAAACCACATTTTGTTTCGTTTGTCGCCTATTGTAAAGGATGAAAACGATCAGTTTAAAAAAGTGGTATCTTTTCAATTGAATTATAAAACAGGGCAAACAAGAACAGCAAATCCTATTTTAGCTAGAAAATCGGCTGCTTTAAAATCGGTCTCCAATTCCGTTTTAAACTCTGGAGAATGGTACAGGTTTTACATCGATACCACGGGTGTTTTCAGGTTGTCAAAAAGTTTTTTGCAACGTTTGGGGGTTAATGTTAATAGTGTGGATCCCCGAACTATAAAATTGTTTGGGCACGGTGGGCGTATGGCGCCTCATGCCAATGCAGAACCTTATCCGTTTGATGTGCCCGAAAATGCCATTAAATTTGTTGGCGAGGAAGATGGCGTTTTTAATGATAACGACTATATTTTATTTTACGGTCAGGGTCCCAAAGGTTACAATAGCGATAGCCGAACACATATAAATTGCTATACCGATAAAACCTATTATTACATTAATGTGGGAGCGGGAACAGGTAAGCGTATTCAAGCATTAGCCCAGCCTTCAGCAGCGGCAAATATGGTAATCGATACTTTTGAAGATTATCAATTTCACGAAATTGACGAATACAATTTGGTGTCATTAGGCAGGCGCTGGTTTGGCGATCGGTTTGATGTAGAAAGCAAAAAAGCCCTTCAGTTCGATTTTCCGGATTTGGTTACCGATTGGCCAATAAGATTAACCGTAGTTGCCGCCGCCGCAGGAAGTGCTGGTAGCGCCATGAACGTTAGGGTAAATGGTGATAACCAAGTGGCTTTGTCATTTTCGGGGGTGAGCAGCCCAACCTATGCTAGTGGAGCAACTTTTAGCGGGAATGTTAATGTTACTTCACCAAACGTTTCTGTTGAATTACAGTTCGATAACCGTGGAAATCCCAGCACTCAGGGATATCTGGATTACGTGTCGGTTGAGGGCACCAGGCGTTTAAATTTCAGTGGGAAACAATTCAAGTTTAAAAACAGTGCTACGGCCTTAGGCTCGGGCGTGGGGCAATATAATGTGAGCAATGCTTCCAGCCTTTCAGAAATTTGGGACATTACCGATATTTATAATATTTCAAATGTTGTGAATACAGAAAATAGCCCTACCTTAAGTTTCAAAGCTGTTATGGGTAGTTTAAAAACTTATGTAGCTGTGTCGCCTTCCGATTATTTTACGCCACAATTCGATAGAACTACCACAGTGCCAAACCAAGATATAAAAGGCACGGTGTTTCAAAATAGCCAAGGCCAGTTTCAGGATGTTGATTATTTAATTGTGGCGCCCGATAATATGATGAACCATGCCGAACGTTTGGCACAAATCAACAGACATCAATATGGTTTAAACGTTAAGGTGTTCGGGCTAACCGAAATCTACAACGAGTTCAGTTCTGGAAATCCCGATATTGCTGCCATCCGTAACATGGTTAAATATGTTTACGATAATGCTAGTACGCCGGAAAACCGGGTGAAATATTTGTGTTTGTTTGGCGATGCGTCTTTCGATTACAAAGACCGGATCCCCAATAACACTAATATAGTGCCATCGTGGTATTCTTACAATAGTTTTAGCTTGGCCAGCTCGTTTGTTTCTGATGATTTTTACGGGATGATGGACGACAATGAAGGGATGATGGGCACTTCCGAAGGACTGGATATCGCCGTGGGAAGAATATTGGCCGACACCCCACAGCGCGCCAAGGCATTGGTAGATAAAATTGAATCGTATTACGCCAAAGAAGCATTTGGAAGCTGGCGCAATAATTTCGTAGTCATTTCAGATGATGTTGATCAAGATTGGGAAGGTTTGCTGCAGGAAACTACCGATGAAATAGGGAATCTGGTCACAGAGGCCAAGCCTTTTATGAATGTGGTTAAAATACATTCGGATGCGTTCCAACAAGAGTTTTCGGCAGGCGGCGAAAGGTATCCGGCAGTGAATACCGCAATTGCCAATGCCGTTGATAACGGCGCTTTGGTGGTTAATTATTTTGGCCATGGTGGTGAAGATGGTTTGTCCGAAGAGCGTATTCTGCTAAAAACAGATGTAGAGAACTTCCGTAATTTCAATAAGCTGAATTGCTTTGTTACGGTTACCTGCGAATTTACTAGGTTTGATAATCCGTTTAGGGAAACAGCCGGAGAGTTTACCTATTGGAACGAGCGGGCTGGAGCAATAGGCCTGATTACAACCACCAGGCAGATTTTTGTGAGTTTTGCAATTAACTTTAATAGTATTTTAGGTGAATACTTGTTTTCGTATAGCGATAACGATACTTACAGCGATTACGAATACCCTTCGATGGCCGAAGCATTAAGATTGGCAAAAAGCGATGCCAATGTTTCTGGATCCAGCCAAAAACGTTTAATCTTTTTTATTGGTGATCCTGCCATGAAATTGGCGTTTCCTAAACCTAATATTAGGCTAACAAAAATAAACGATGTGCCCATTGCACAAACTACCGATACGTTAAAAGCACTGAGTTACGTTAAGCTGGCAGGAGAGGTAACCGACCTGTCGGGCAATTTGCTTTCCGATTATAACGGCACGCTTTCAACCACCATTTACGATAAGGAAATAGAACGGCAAACCTTGGCTAATGATGGCGTTAGATTAAATGGCGAATTGGTGCAGCTCGATTTTAAAACGTTGGGTGAAATTATTTTTAGGGGACAGGCTTCGGTGAAAAACGGACAGTTTGAATTTGATTTTGTAGTGCCAAAGGACATTGGTATTCCCGTTGGCTTCGGTAAAGTGAGTTTCTATGCCCAAAATCAAGAACTTACCCAAAATCAAACAGGGGCTAGTGTAAATACCGTTAAAATTGGCGGACTGAATGAAAATGCAGAAGAAGACAATATTGGACCAGTAATTGCACTTTATATGAACGACGAAAGTTTCGTTTCGGGCGGAATCACCAACGAGTCGCCCACTTTGCTGGCCAAACTGGAAGACGCCAACGGCATAAACACGGCCAGTGGCATTGGGCACGATATCGTGGCTATTCTTGATGGCGATGAAACCAATCCCATTATTTTAAATGATTATTACCAAACCGAAGTGGACGATTACACAAAAGGTCTCGTTAATTTCCCAATGCGCGACTTAGAGCCCGGTTTGCACACCTTAACCCTTAAGGCTTGGGATGTTTACAACAATTCAGCAACTTCCGAAATTCAATTCATCGTATTCGATAAAGACCAAGATTTGGTCATCAATAATGTGTTGAACTATCCCAATCCGTTTGTGAATTATACAGAATTTTGGTTCAATCACAATAGTTCAGAGGCTTTAGACGTTTCTATACAGATATTCACCGTTTCCGGGAAATTGGTGAGAACCCTAAACGGACAAACATCAGGAGGGGCCATAACCAATAGTTCATTGTCCCGCGATTTGGTTTGGGATGGCCGCGACGATTTTGGCGATAAAATAGGAAAAGGCGTTTATGTTTACAAATTGCGGGTGCGCTCCAATATGTTGAACAAAACCGTCGAAAAAATTGAAAAGCTTGTTATACTCTAAAAAAAATTATATTTGCTAACTAAAAATGAATTCATGAATAACAGACTATTGCTAATATTAGCATTTGCTTTTGCCCTAAAAACCAATGCCCAAGAAACTACCGTGATTATACCTAATGCTAACGATTCGAGGGTAATTACAACAGGCGTGCCGTTTGTGCTCATAGCGCCAGATGCGCGTGCGGCAAGTATGGGAGATATGGGCGTGGCCACCAGTGTTGATGCCTTCTCACAACAATGGAATCCATCAAAATATGCTTTTTCAGAAACCAAATCGGGCTTTGGGGTGAGTTATACGCCGTATTTAAGCAAATTGGTAAATGATATTTTCTTAGGAAATCTAACCTATTTCAATCGTTTGGATGAGCGTAGCGCCTTCGGGGTGAGCTTAAAATATTTTTCTTTGGGCGATATCGAATTTGTTGCTGATGAATTTTCGGAAGCTTTGATCCAACGCCCTAATGAATTGACGATTGATGCATCCTACGCTTTGCGTTTGTCCGATCAATTTGCCATGTCGGTAGCCATGCGTTATTTGCGTTCCGATTTAAGATTGAATGGTGTTGATGGCGATGCTTCGGCAGCCAATACTTTTGGTGTGGATATTTCGGGGTATTACCAAAGTGAAGAGCAGGCCTATGCCGATTTTAACGGAAGATGGCGTGGTGGTTTTGCCATTCAAAATGTGGGGCCAAAATTTAAGTACGATGAAGGCGGGGTAGAAAACTTCCAGCCTACCAACTTACGATTGGGTGGTGGTTTCGATTTTATTTTCGACGATTACAACAAAGTATCGGTAACGGCCGAAGTGGCAAAATTATTAGTGCCAACACCTCCAAGATTGGGTACAGAAATTGTTTTTGAAGACCAAAATGGAAACGGCACTTACGAAGAAGGAGATGATAATTTAATCAGAGAAACAGAAAATGTAATTTACCAAGGGCAATCTCAAGATGTTAGCTTTTTATCAGGAATATTCCAGTCTTTCGGTGACGCACCGGGTGGTTTCAGTGAGGAGTTAAAAGAGTTTACTTGGGCTTTGGGTGCCGAATATACCTATCAAGATTCTTTCGCTTTCCGTGGTGGTTATTTCAACGAAAGCGAAGAAAAAGGTGCCAGAAAGTTTTTGGCATTGGGTGCCGGATTTAAGGCCAATGTGGTGAATATCGATTTGTCGTATTTATTCTCGGCTTCAAAAGTGCAAAGTCCGTTGGAAGGTACATTGCGTTTTTCACTGACTTTCAATATTGGGGCTGGAGAGTATTATGAATACTAGAAAAGGACAGACACATTGTGTGGTTTTCTAAAATTCGTCAGTTCGAGTGAATTTTTCGATTGAAATGAGAAAAAATTTGTATCGAGAATTAGAATTTTAGAAACAAAATCTACTCGAACTGAAGACTAAACAATATCTTAGTTTAAAAACACATAGCGGTTATTGATATAAAAAACTATGGCTTCGGCGATAGTTTTTTTGTTTATTAGAGTTTCTTAAATTTACTGAACACAGAAGATGTATGAAAGAAATAAAAATAGAAACCAGATTAAGGCTCTTTGATGATTTGGAAGAACTGCCTATAGAAGTGTTCCAGCTAATGCAAAGTGCTATTGAAGCCAGAACAAGGGCCTATGCGCCCTATTCCAATTTTAGTGTGGGGGCGGCCATTCTGCTTGATAATGGTGAAGTGGTTACGGGAAACAATCAAGAAAATGCTTCGTATCCTTCAGGGTTATGTGCCGAACGAACGGCGATTTACGCTGCTGGGGCAAGATGCCCCGATGCAAAAATTTTAAAAATGGCCATTTGTGCAGGTTCAAAAGTTAATCCGGCCCAAACCCCCATTCCGCCATGTGGCGCCTGCAGGCAAGCTATTGCAGAATACGAAATTAAACAGGATGTACCCATCGAAATTTATTTTATGGGCGAAACTGGGCAGGTGGCCCATTCTTATTCATTAAAAAACCTATTGCCCTTTATGTTTGATAAGTCTGTGCTTTAGCTTTTTGTAAAAAGAAAGCCCTCGTGTAATCGATTGTTTTTTTTGAATAAATATACGCTCAGATTTAAATAATTAATAAATCGTTGGAATAAGAAAGGCAGAAGTAAAAAATTTGTATTTTTTTTACTTTAATGAAATTGGGCTTTTTCAATACGGTACAATGTGTTACTTTTGTATTTCGCTTTAAAAAACTATAATAGTATTCCATGCAAAAAATAACAAAAGAGGTTTACCTCAAATGGTATGAAGACATGTTGTTCTGGAGAAAGTTTGAAGACAAACTGGCTGCAGTATATATTCAACAAAAAGTAAGAGGATTTCTTCACTTGTACAATGGTCAGGAAGCCGTATTGGCAGGCGCCTTGCACGCCATGGATTTGACCAAAGATAAAATGATAACGGCCTACCGTAACCACGTTCAGCCTATAGGAATGGGTGTGGATCCAAAACGCGTAATGGCCGAATTGTATGGAAAAGGCACAGGTACCTCTCAAGGTTTGGGAGGATCGATGCACATTTTTTCAAAAGAGCACCGTTTTTATGGCGGCCACGGTATTGTTGGTGGTCAAATCCCTCTAGGGGCCGGTATCGCTTTTGGCGATAAGTACCACGGTAGTGATGCCGTTACTTTATGTTGTTTTGGTGATGGTGCAGCCCGTCAAGGGTCACTTCACGAAGCATTCAACTTAGCTATGCTTTGGAAATTGCCGGTAGTATTTGTTTGTGAAAACAACGGATACGCTATGGGAACTTCTGTGGAAAGAACGGCAAACCACACCGAAATCTGGAAACTAGGTTTGGGTTACGACATGCCTTGTGGACCGGTTGATGGCATGAACCCCATTAAAGTGGCCGAAGCCTTTGATGAAGCCATCCAAAGAGGTCGTCGTGGCGAAGGTCCAACATTCTTAGAATTAAAAACTTACCGGTATAGAGGGCACTCCATGAGTGATGCCCAACATTACAGAACCAAGGAAGAAGTAGAGGAATACAAGAAAATTGATCCAATAACGCAAGTTAAGGATGTTATTCTTAAAAAGAAATACGCTACCGAAGATCAAATAAAGGAAATAGACAAGCGAGTAAAAGACCGTGTTTCAGAATGTGAAAAATTTGCAGAAGAATCACCTTGGCCAGAAAAGAGCGTGATGTACGATGCGGTTTACGAGCAAGAAGATTATCCATTTATTCAACACAAAATATAAACTATGGCAATAGTAGTAAATATGCCGCGCTTAAGCGACACCATGGAAGAAGGTACCGTTGCGGCTTGGTTAAAAAAAGTAGGAGATAAAGTAGAGGAAGGCGATATTTTAGCTGAAATTGAAACCGATAAAGCCACAATGGAGTTCGAATCTTTTAACGAAGGGACGTTGCTTCACATTGGGGTTCAGGAAGGTGAAACCACAAAAGTAGATGAACTTTTGGCCATTATTGGAGACGAAGGTGAAGATATTTCTGGCCTGTTGAATGGTGGAGGTAGCGCTTCCGCGGAAACAAAAGAAGAAACCACTGAAAGTGCTGTCACTCCGAGCACAGTAGAGGAGTCTCAACCAACTGAAACTCCAACGCAAGAACTGCCTGAAGGCGTAATAGTAGTAACCATGCCGCGTTTAAGCGATACCATGGAAGAAGGAACGGTGGCCACTTGGTTGAAAAAAGTAGGCGACCAAGTAGAGGAAGGCGATATTTTAGCTGAAATCGAAACGGATAAAGCGACCATGGAATTCGAATCGTTCCAATCGGGAACCTTATTGGAAATTGGATTGCAGGAAGGCGAATCGGCAAAAGTAGATTCATTATTGGCTATTATTGGCCCTGCCGGAACCGATGTTTCTGGTGTAGCTGCTAATTTTTCCGCCGGACCTGCTAAAACAGAAGCGGCTCCTAAACAAGCGGAAGCTAAAGCCGAAGCGCCAAAAGCGGCTCCTGCTAAAACCGAATCGAAATCCAGTACGCCAAAACCAACGCCTGTTACAGAAAGCGGACGCGTATTCGTGTCGCCTTTAGCGAAGAAATTAGCCGACGAAAAAGGCATCAACTTAACAAAAGTGCAAGGGTCTGGTGAAAACGGACGCATCGTTAAGCGCGATATAGAAAATTATGAACCAGCAGTGGCCGTAGCCGAAAGTGCTGCACCTGTTACCGGTTTTGCTATTGCGGGCGAAGAAAAAACAGAGGAAGTTAAAAATTCTTCCATGCGTAAAGCGATTGCCAAATCTTTGGGTAACTCTAAATTCAGTGCCCCACATTTCTACTTAAATATTGAGGTAGATATGGATAATGCTATGGCTTCGCGTAAAACGATTAACGATATTCCAGACACGAAAGTGTCTTTCAACGATATGGTTGTTAAGGCTTGTGCTATGGCATTGGTAAAACATCCGCAGGTCAATACCACTTGGAGCGATAATGTGACTAAATTCCACAGTCATATTCATGTTGGAGTTGCCGTGGCTGTAGATGACGGTTTGGTGGTGCCGGTAATCAAGCACACTAATTCGTTAAGCTTAACACAAATCGGTGCTTCTGTGCGTGATTTAGCTGGTAAGGCCAGAAACAAGAAAATTAAGCCAGACGAAATGACGGGCAGTACCTTTACGGTTTCTAATTTAGGAATGTTCGGTATTGAAAGTTTTACATCAATTATTAATCAACCCAATTCAGCAATTTTATCTGTTGGAGCTATTGTTCAAAAACCAGTGGTTAAGAACGGACAAATTGTGGTGGGTAATACGATGATGTTGACTTTGGCTTGCGATCACCGAACCGTTGATGGTGCCGTAGGTGCACAGTTCTTACAAACATTAAAAACATTTATTGAGAACCCTGTAACCATGATTGCATAGTTACAAGCCCCTCAATTTATAATACAAAACCTGTTTCATTCATTTGATTCAGGTTTTTTTTATCTTTAGTTTTTAAATCTTCACTATGAATAAAATTTTAGTTTTTTCTGCCGCTCTGTTCGTATTGGGTTGCGGTTCACAAAAAAGGATTTCAGGAGTAGGCCCTGAACAAAAAGAGGTTTCTGCAACAGAAATGGAACTGCCGAAGACCGATATGAAATCGGCTTTGGAATATTTGGCATCCGATGCTTTAAAAGGCAGGCAAACCGGAACGGTAGGGTTAGAATCGGCAGCACAATTTATTGAGCGGGTTTTTAAAAAACACCATGTGCAACCCTACTTTGAGACCTATCGCGATAGTTTTAAAGTAAAAACGTTGGACGGCTATAATATCGTGGGGTATATTGAAGGTAACGACCCGGAACTGAAAAACGAATTTGTTATTCTCGGTGCCCATTACGACCATATTGGCATTGTGGAAGCCGTTGATGGAGATAATATCGCCAATGGTGCCAATGACGATGCATCGGGAACGGTGGCCGTGTTGGAGTGGGCCAAATACTTTGCCAAAACTAAAAGCAATAAACGAAGCATTTTGTTTACGCTTTATGATGCAGAAGAAATGGGTTTAAAAGGTTCGGAACATTTAGCCGAAAGGCTCAAAAAGGAAAATCTAAATTTGTACACCATGATTAATTTTGAAATGGTGGGCGTACCGCGAGCCGAAGGTGAGACCATGGCCTATATTACCGGTTTTGAACTCACAAATATGGCTGAAAAACTCAATGGTTATGCCGAGGCTACAATTGTTGGTTTTTTGCCACAGGCCAAACAATACAATCTGTTTAAACGTTCTGATAATTACCCGTTTTACAATCATTTTAAAATTCCGGCGCAAGCCATTTCAACCTTCGATTTTACCAATTTTGAATATTACCACCACGTTGAGGATGAAGCCGATAAAATGGATTTAGCCTTCATGCAGAATTTTATAAATAAAATGATTCCGGCATTGGAAGGCATGGTAAATGCGCCAACCAAAGAAATAAAAATGAACCATGAGTAAAAACATTATCATAACAGGAACGAGTAGAGGTATTGGGTTCGAGTTGGTAAAACTGTTTGCAAAGGAAGGCCACCAAGTTTTGGCGCTTTCCAGAAACGATAGGCCTATCGTTGGTTTAGGTTTGGAAAATGTAACCGCTTTTTCGTTCGATTTGGCCAATGCTGAAGCTTATTCAACAGTTGAAAAATTTATAAAAGAAAATTGGCAACAAGTTGATGTGTTGGTAAACAACGCCGGTATGCTATTAAATAAACCGTTTTCAGAAATAAGCATGCAAGATTTTGAGGCCGTTTACAAAACCAACGTTTACGGGGTTGCCGAATTAACCCGTGTGGTATTGCCTTTTATGGAAAAGGGAAGCCACGTGGTGACGATTAGCTCTATGGGAGGTGTTCAGGGCAGTATGAAATTCCCAGGCTTGGCCGCCTACAGTTCCAGTAAAGCCGCCGTAATCACTTTAACCGAATTACTTGCCGAGGAGTATAAAGAATCAGGAATATCGTTTAATGTATTGGCTTTGGGCGCGGTACAGACCGAAATGCTGGAAGAAGCCTTTCCGGGCTACCAGGCACCAACAACAGCTTTAGAAATGGCAGAATACATTCTTAATTTTTCACTAACCGGGCAAAAATATTACAACGGAAAACTGCTGCAGGTTTCTAATTCTACGCCTTAATTTTTAATTGAATATCCGCTTTGTTACCTAAGTAGGTGTTTTTTTGTCATCCTTTGTTTGCAAAAGGAGAAATATATTAATAATTAAATTAGAGGATTATCAGAGATTCCTCCTGCCGTCGGAATGAAACAATTACATTATGTAAAACTATTAAGATTTAGCTATATTTTGTTTTTGGGTTTAATACCCCGAAGTGGTTTATTCGTGTATTCGTGGCTTTGAAAAACAAGATCTTAATAAGTTCCAAAAAACTTTTGGCTGACTGTGTATCATTTCCTGCCCTGATATTTATCATGCAAACCTTCGCCGTTCAAAATTTTACCGGTGCATTTTTCAATTCGTGAAATTCGGGTTTTGGGTTGTTTTGGGGCAGAAAAGTAAAGGATGTAACCGCGTTGCCGTCCGGGAGTTAAGGCCTCAAAGGCGGTTTTTAGAGTGGGGTCTTCTTCAAATTTTTGTTCCAGTTCTTGGGGTAGCGGTTCGGGGTTCTTTTTAAATTCAATTTTCAATCCTGCTTTTTCGGCTTCAATGGCTTCAAAAATGTAAGCTTTAATATCACTTTCAAAAGATTTGATTTTATCGGTATCGATAAATTTAA
>CAZZDI010000022.1:0-23360 GCA_964653155.1 uncultured Flavobacteriaceae bacterium
CGTTTTGGGCATGCCAATTCCGGCTTTGCTCAAACGCTGTAAACTGCGCAGTTTATCGCGCGAACGCTGTATCGCATCTGAGGTGCAAATGGTAAAAACCCCCATCATTTCAAACTGGCGCACCACGGCACAGCCATAAAAGGTTACCGAGGCGCCAATACGTGGTATAATGGCATCAACGTAATCCAAATAACGGTCTTTGTAATAAATGGTGGGTTTTTCTTTTTCGATAATGATATCGCATTTTAGCGGATCGATCACTTCAACTTTATGTCCACGTTTTTCGCCTTCTTCAATAAGCCTTTCGGTGGAATACAGTTGGTTGTTTCTAGACAGAATAACTATGTTCATGCTTTGCTTGTTAGGTGCGAAAGGTTTTCCTGATCTACATCAACCAAAAATTTTTGTTTTAAAAACTGCCTGCCAATCAAAACAGGAAACCTCATATCGTCTCTAGTGCTTAAAGTTAAGTTAATCTTGTACGTTTTTCCAAAAAATACCACTTCAGATTTTACTTTATAGCGATTTTCCTTGTATCCGTTGCTGCTTTTCACATCGGTTCTCGAAAATTCCTCGAAAACAATTTCGGTTTTCCCAAAGTTTTTATGGGTCTTGCTGTTAAAAATACAGCGCAGCGCATGGTTTTCCTCGATAATTTTCGAGCAATGTATGGCCGAGGTGTAAGCCCCGGTATCAACTTTTACGTCAATATTAAAGAGTCCCAGTTTCGGGAAATCAACAATATCAACACGTCCTATAATTTTTTTCATTTTAATTTTTTTATTTTTTTGGCGTTGGCCGGGCTATCCGCTGTATCTTTTTAAAACGTCTTGGCGAACGCAATTTTTAATGTTCTGTGGCAATGGCTTTCAATAATCAGAAAACCACCTTGCATCAAGGTTTTAAAAAGGATGTCGCTACTATCCCTAACGCACCGGTCCGCATTTTACGGGGCGGTTTCAAACTTTTTGCCTGTTTGTTTAGGTTTTTCAAAAAGTGGCGCAATGTAGATAAATAATTCATCCATCGGCCAAAAACTTTCATAAAATATAAGTATTTATTTGGAGTTGATTTTACCAATGGAAAAATTAAAATAATTACCTTTACAATAATGGATACCCCCAATTTAGAGATACAGATAAAAACCCTGCCCAGCCTGCCCGGAGTGTACCAATATTACGATAAAGAAGGCACTATTATTTACGTAGGCAAAGCCAAAAATTTAAAAAAACGGGTCAGTTCCTATTTTACCAAAACCCACGACAGCGGTAAAACCCGAGTGCTGGTTAAAAAAATTGCCCAAATAAAGCACATTGTGGTCGATACCGAAACCGATGCGTTGCTGCTGGAAAATAACCTCATTAAAAAATACCAGCCGCGCTATAATGTAATGCTGAAGGACGATAAATCCTATCCGTGGATCTGTATAAAAAACGAACGTTTCCCTCGGGTGTTTTCCACGCGACGCGTTTTTAAGGACGGCAGCGAATATTTCGGGCCGTACACCAGCGGAAAAACCGTGCACACGCTACTCGATTTAATAAAAGGGCTTTACAGTTTGCGCACTTGTAATTATAACCTTTCGGAAGAAAAAGTAGATGCCGGAAAGTACAAAGTCTGTTTGGAGTATCATTTGGGCAATTGTAAAGGCCCTTGCGAAGGTCTGGAAACAGAAACCGAATACAACGAAAACATAAAAGCGATAAAAGAAATTTTAAAAGGAAATTTTAAGGATTCGCTTCAGCAATTCAAGGCGCAGATGCTCGAATTTGCTAATAATATGCAGTTTGAAGAAGCCCAAAAAATAAAGGAAAAACTGGAGGTGCTGGAAAACTATCAGGCCAAATCGACCATTGTAAACCCAAAAATCAGTAATGTAGATGTGTTTGCCATTGTGAGCGACGAAAGTTACGGCTATATCAATTTTTTACAGCTGTCTTACGGTTCTATCATTCGGGCGCATACACTCGAAATTAAAAAGAAACTCGACGAAACCGACAAAGAACTGTTGGAGTTGGCCATTACCGAAATCAGGCAACGGTTCAATTCAAAATCCAAAGAAATTTATGTGCCATTTAAAGTCGATTTGGGAGAGGATTTGAAAGTCACCGTTCCAAAGTTGGGCGATAAAAGGCATATTTTAGACCTATCGCTCCGCAACGCCAAATATTTTAGAATGGAGCGTTTCAAACAAATAAAAATTGTAGATCCCGATAGGCACGCCAACCGCATTATGGCACAAATGAAAGCCGATTTAAGGCTTAGTGAAGAGCCGCGGCATATCGAGTGTTTCGATAATTCGAACATTCAGGGAACCAATCCCGTAGCGGCCTGTGTGGTATTTAAAAACGGCAAGCCCAGTAAAAAGGATTACCGCCATTTTAACATTAAAACCGTGGAAGGCCCGGACGATTTCGCTTCGATGGAAGAAGTGGTCTATCGCCGTTACAAACGCCTGTTGGACGAAGAGCAACCCTTGCCGCAACTCATTATTATTGATGGTGGAAAAGGGCAGTTGTCATCGGCTTTAAAAAGTCTCGATGCGCTCCATTTAAGGGGCAAAATGGCCATTATCGGAATTGCCAAACGTTTAGAAGAATTATTTTATCCAAACGATCCAATTCCCTTATATTTAGATAAGAAAAGCGAAACGCTAAAAGTGATCCAGCAGTTGCGAAACGAAGCGCACCGTTTTGGTATTGAGCACCACCGCAACAAGCGCAGTAAAAGTGCGTTGAACACCGAATTGGAAACCATTCCGGGGGTGGGCGAAAAAACGGTAGTGGAATTGCTGAAAAAGTTTAAATCGGCCAAGCGTGTGGCGCATGCCAAGTTAGATGAACTGGAAGATGCAGTTGGCGTATCGCGGGCCAAAAAGGTTTACGATTATTATCATGGGAAATAAGAACATAAAATTTGAAGTTTTGTCATTTCGACTTTAGGAGAAACCTCATTTAGTATTGTAGGTTGGGGTGATGGGATGTCTCAATCGTACCTCATTTCGATATGACAAACATTTTGAAACATACATTCAGACTTGATTAAAAAAACGACCATATTGATCCTTTGTTTACTCGTGCTATTTTCCGCGAAAGCGCAAACTAACACAGGAGGAAATTCTGAACCTAAAATAGGTTTGGTGTTAAGCGGTGGTGGTGCAAAAGGTTTGGCGCATATTGGCGTTTTAAAAGTGATTGATAGTTTGGGTATAAAACTTGATTATGTGGCGGGCACCAGTATGGGGGCGATTATTGGCGGGCTTTACGCTTCGGGATATACCGGGAAACAGCTCGATTCCATTTTTAAGGAAGTCGATTTCGATAACATTATAAATGACGATTTGCCACGCGAATCGAAAGCTTTTTACGAGCGCAATAATTCAGAACGGTATGCGGTTACCCTGCCGTTTAACCAATTTAAAGTAAAGCTGCCTTCGGCCTTATCGAAAGGGCACAATGTATATGGTTTGCTCTTAAAACTGTCGCTAAACGTAAGCCATATACAAGATTTTGATAAACTGCCCATTCCGTTTTTTTGCATAGCTACAAACATGGAAACCGGCGAGCAGGTGGTGCTGGAAAAAGGCAATCTGGCCCAATCTATGGTGGCCAGTGGGGCATTGCCTTCGTTGTTTCAGCCTGTAATTATTGATGACCAAATTTTAATTGATGGCGGTGTGGTGAACAATTATCCTATTGAAGAGCTTCGCGCCAAGGGCATGGATGTCATCATTGGGGTAGATGTTCAGGATGGTTTGGCAAACAGGGAAGAATTGGCTTCGGCTCCCGAAGTATTGATTCAAATCAATAATTTCAGAACCATTAATGCCATGAAATCAAAGGCAAAACAAACCGATGTTTACATAAAGCCGAACATAAAAAGCTTTAATGTCATTTCGTTTGATGAAGGAGATAAAATAATAACCGAAGGAAGGGCCGCGGCACTTTCAAAATTAAACGTGTTAAGAGTGCTGGCTTCTAAAAAAAACAAAACGCACCCTTATAGCCCAACTCCTGTTGATAGCATCAAAATTAGAAACTTTAGTGTTGAGGGTAATGAAAATTATACACGGGCATACATTTTGGGGAAGTTGAAATTGAAAACAGGTGAAAAAATAAGCTACAAAGATTTTAATGAAGGCATATACAATGTAGTAGCCACCAATAATTTTGATGTATTTCAATACGAATTGAAGCGTACAGAAAATACCGACGAGTATAATTTTATGGCCCACGTTAAGGAATCTCAAGTGAATACTTTTTTGAAACTAGGCATCCATTATGACGAATTGTACAAAAGTGCCGCTTTGGTAAATTTAACCCAAAAACGTTTGTTCTTTAAAAACGACATGGCTTCGCTAGATGTCATACTGGGCGATAACGTACGTTACAATTTTGATTATTTGATAGACAAGGGGTTTTATTGGAGCATCGGGCTAAGGTCCCGTTACAACCAATTCAATAAAAATGTAAATGCCCAAGTTTTGCTGGATGAAGAGGAAATGACGGCCACAGGATTGAATAAAATAGACGTAAAACTTAAAGACCAAACCAACCAGTTCTATTTGCAAACGCTGTTTAGGCGCGATTTTTCACTAGGTATGGGCGCAGAGCACAAACGCTTGGAAATTGATTCGGAAACCATTTCGGGCAATAATCCAGATGATGAGTTTTTGTTTGAGAATACCGATTATTTCAGTTTGTTCGGAAATTTAAAACTCGATACCTACGACAATATTTATTTCCCGAAAAACGGCGTTTACTTTAATGGCGATTTAAATATTTATCTATACGCATCAAAATTTGCACAAGATTTTAAAAGTTTTTCTGTGGCCAAGGCCGACATGGGCTATGCCTTTAGCGTTTCAGATAAATTATCGTTCAACCTTCAAACTAGCGGCGGCTTTAAACTGGGCGATAAATCTACCCAAACTTTAGATTTTGCTTTGGGTGGGTACGGTAATCATTTAATAAACAATTTTGTGCCGTTTTTAGGTTACGATTTTATTTCGCTTACCGGAAACAGCTATGTAAAAGCCTTGTTGGTTGCCGATTATGAAATTATAAAAAAGCACCATGTAACCTTTGAGGGGAACTGGGCCAATATAGATAACAATATTTTCGATACAGGCGAATGGTTTACCCTGCCCGATTACAGAGGCTATGCATTGGGGTATGCCATAGAAACCTTTTTAGGCCCCGTGCAGGCTAAATACAGTTACTCGCCAGAACGACGCCAAGGCCAATGGTTTTTCAATATCGGTTTTTGGTTTTGATCAAAAAAAACTTTATCTGTTTGGTTGTACAGGTTTTCAAGGCATCGTTTTAAATGAAAAAATTACGATATTTGTTACATTATGAAACTTTTCTGGAAAGACTTATTGCTTTTTCTTCACTTCCTTATCAAGAGAAATCCTGAATAAGTCTGCATTTTTATTGTCCTGTTTGGTCATTGGGCGTAGTCGAGGTCATTGAGCGTAGTCGAAATGAACACAGGAATCCCCTTTAATTTTAGTATCTTTATATAGTTGATTGTTAATCTATTATTGCTCGGTTAATTCTGGATTGCCCGAACGCCGAGCAAACCTAAACCAAACGAAAATGCCCATTTATCATAAATTAGGAAACATCCCGCACAAGCGCCACACGCAGTTTAGAAAACCCGGCGGCAGTTTGTATTACGAGCAGTTGTTCGGTACTATTGGTTTCGATGGCATGTACACCAACAGCTACCACGAGCAGCGGCCCACGCAGGTTAAGGAAATTAGAAACCAGTACAGTGTTGCGCCAAAAATAGCAAAGGCCAATAATATCCAGTCGTACCGATTTAAAGGCTTTCAGGTGAAACCTGAAAACGATTATCTCGATAGCCGAAAAACTGTTTTGGTGAATTCCGATTGCGGAATCATTTTGGCGGCACCCAATAAATCAACAACCGATTATTTTTATAAAAACACCGATGCAGACGAGTTGATTTTTATCCACAAAGGCTCTGGAAAATTAAGAACACATCTCGGTAATCTCGATTTTAAATATGGTGATTATTTATTAGTGCCTCGTGGGATTATTTACAAAATAGATTTTGAAACGGAAGATAACCGATTGTTCATTGTAGAATCGCGCCGACCCATTTATACTCCAAAACGCTACCGAAATTGGTTTGGACAACTGCTGGAACACGCACCGTTTTGCGAACGCGATATCCGACGCCCACAAGAATTGGAAACTTATAACCAAAGCGGCGATTTTTTAATCAAAGTAAAAAAACAAAACGACATCATTGAAATGGTTTATGCTTCCCACCCGTTTGATGTGGTGGGTTACGACGGTTATAATTACCCGTATGCGTTTTCAATCCACGATTTTGAGCCCATTACGGGGCGCATCCACCAGCCGCCACCAGTACACCAAACTTTTGAAACCGATGCCTTTGTGGTGTGCAGTTTTGTACCGCGACTGTACGATTACCATCCGCAGTCCATTCCCGCGCCCTATAACCACAGCAATATTGATAGCGATGAGGTGCTTTACTATGTTGATGGCGATTTTATGAGTAGGAATGATATCGAGGCGGGGCATATTTCGTTGCACCCAGCGGGTATTCCGCACGGACCGCACCCTGGCGCTACCGAACGCAGCATCGGGCAAACCAAAACAGAAGAACTAGCCGTGATGGTCGATACCTTTAAACCGCTAAAAGTAACCGAAGAGGCCATGAAAATTGCCGATGGAGATTATTTTAAGTCGTGGTTGGAATAAGTGGACTTTCTTGTGAAGATAGGCACCATTTTAAATTGAGTTTTAAACAATGAGATTCCCGCCTTCGCGGGAATGAAAAACAAAACAAATGAGCAAAGACATAAAATCAGTAAACTACGGACTCGAAAAAATATTTGAAGGCGCACAAGATTTTTTGCCGCTTTTGGGAACGGATTACGTTGAATTTTACGTGGGCAATGCCAAACAGGCCGCGCACTTTTACAAAACAGCTTTTGGCTTTCAGTCGTATGCCTATAAAGGTTTGGAAACGGGTTCTAAAGATTCGGTGAGCTATGTGCTAAAACAGGATAAAATAAAATTGGTGTTGACCACGCCGCTCAATAGCCAATCGCCCATAAACGACCATATCGTAAAACATGGCGATGGCGTAAAAGTGATTGCACTTTGGGTGGAAGATGCCCGAAAATCCTACGAGGAAACCACAAATCGAGGCGCGAAATCGTATATGGAGCCTATGGTTGAAACAGACGAAAACGGCGAAGTAGTGCGCTCAGGAATTTACACCTACGGCGAAACGGTGCATATGTTTGTAGAACGGAAAAACTACAAAGGCACATTTTTGCCCGGTTTCCGTGAATGGAACTCCGATTATAATCCTTCGGCAGTAGGCCTAAAATATATCGATCACATGGTGGGCAACGTTGGCTGGGGGCAGATGAACAAGTGGGTAAAGTGGTATGAAGATGTAATGGGGTTTGAAAACTTTTTGTCGTTTGATGATAAACAGATTCACACCGAGTATTCGGCCCTTATGAGCAAAGTGATGAGCAATGGCAACGGCCGTATAAAATTCCCCATAAACGAACCCGCCAAAGGCAAAAAGAAATCGCAAATTGAAGAATATCTCGATTTTTATGAAGGTGCAGGCGTGCAGCACATTGCTGTGGCGACCGACGATATTATTAACACGGTTTCGCAATTAAGGGAACGTGGCGTAGAATTTTTATCGAAACCACCCGAAGCATATTATAAAGCCGTTCCCGGGCGTTTGGAAGAACACAGCCACCAACTTCGTGAAAATATTGAAACCTTAAAAAGTTTGGGCATTATGATTGATGCCGACGAGGAAGGTTATTTGCTGCAAATTTTTACCAAACCCGTTGAGGATAGACCCACTTTGTTTTTTGAAATTATCCAGCGGATGGGCGCACGAGGTTTTGGCGCCGGAAACTTTAAAGCGCTTTTTGAATCGATTGAACGCGAACAAGCCAATAGAGGAACGCTCTAATTTGCCAATTATTTGTGCCTAGCCCAGCGATATTATTTGAGGAGGAGGCATGATTTAAAGGTGGGTTCAGTGGAGGTTTTAGGGCGTAATGGTTTGTATGTCAATCAATAATGTGTTGTTTGGTAGGTTTTAAAAAAACAAATAAAAATGTTTGCAGTGTTTAAAAAAAAATTACATTTGTCGCTCTTTTTAGCTGAACAAATTGAAATCTGTTTCTACGTTCGGGCTTTTGAAAATTAGGAAGTCATATTCAAAAGCAGCTTACCGTTTAAGCAACCGGATTTTAAAGCTAACTTCCGTATCGCCAATATATGCCGTGCAGCATAAATATGCGTTTGTGCCTACAACCCAAAAAGAAATTCAAATTTGATTTCGTTTATTTTTTATTAATTTAACCTGTAATTAACCGAATAATTGCATCTTTAATTTTAAAATAAAAATAAATTGAATACAAAATATATTGATTTAATCAACCAGACTTATGATTTTCCGCAGGAAGAATTTAAGGTTGATAAAGGGCAGTTGCATTTTCATGATATCGACTTAATGCAACTTACAAAACAGTATGGTGCACCGCTGAAATTTACGTACCTGCCACAAATATCCAACAATATCAATCGGGCTAAAAAGTGGTTTGCCGATGCTATTAAAAAACACAATTATAAAGGTAAATACAACTATTGCTATTGTACAAAAAGTTCGCATTTTAAGCATGTTTTAGATGAGGCCTTAAAAAATAATATCCATATTGAAACTTCTTCGGCTTTCGATATTGATATTGTAGAAAGCCTGAAAGAAGAAGGTAAAATAACCAACGATACTTTTGTAATTAGTAACGGCTTTAAGCGTGCCCAGTACGTTACCAATATTGCGCGCTTAATTAACAATGGCCACAAAAATGCCATCCCCATTATTGATAATTACGAGGAAATTGATTTGCTCTCAAAAGAAATAAAAGGCAAGTTTAAGGTGGGCATTCGAATTGCTTCGGAAGAAGAGCCAAAGTTCGAATTTTACACCTCGCGTTTGGGCATTGGCTACAAAAACATCGTGCCGTTTTATAAAAACCAGATTGCCGACAATAAAAAAGTTGAACTTAAAATGCTTCACTTTTTCATTAATACCGGTATTCGCGATAATGCTTATTATTGGAACGAATTGCTGAAATGTTTAAAGGTGTACATCAGCTTGAAAAAGATTTGTCCGTCGTTGGATAGCCTGAACATTGGCGGCGGGTTCCCTATAAAAAATTCATTAGCCTTCGAGTTCGATTATGAATATATGATTGATGAAATTATCAATCAAATTAAACTCACCTGTGAAGAGGAAGAAGTAGATGTACCAAATATTTTTACTGAATTTGGAAGCTTTACCGTTGGCGAAAGTGGCGGTGCTATTTATGAAGTTTTGTACCAAAAACAGCAAAACGACCGCGAAAAATGGAACATGATCAACTCATCGTTCATTACCACTTTGCCGGATACTTGGGCGATTAATAAACGTTTTATTTTGTTGTCGGTTAACCGTTGGCAAGACACTTACGAACGTGTGCTTTTGGGCGGATTGACCTGCGATAGTGACGATTATTACAACAGCGAACAGCACATGAACGCCATTTATTTGCCCAAATACAATAAGGAAAAACCGTTGTATATCGGTTTCTTCAACACGGGCGCATACCAAGAAACTATTGGTGGTTTTGGTGGTTTACAGCACTGTTTAATTCCGTCGCCCAAACATATTTTAATTGATAGGGATGAAAACGGAAAGCTCACCACAAGGCTGTTTAGCGAACAACAAAAAAGTGAAGATTTACTAAAAATATTGGGGTATCAAAATGGTCAAAACGGATTAACTGAAGTTGAGGTTGACCAATTTGAAGCTTCCGAAAAACAATAATTACGAACAGATGAAAACTTACGCTGGAATTCCAGAAGAATTTGCAAAATTAGAACGTGCAAAAATTGTTTTAATTCCCGTGCCCTATGATGGTACGAGTACTTGGCAAAAAGGTGCCGATAAAGGCCCCGAAGCCTTTTTGAACGCTTCAGAAAACATGGAGCTTTACGATATTGAAACCGGTACCGAAGTATATCAGCAAGGCGTATTTTTGGCCGATGCGGTAACTGAAAACAGTTCGCCCGAAGCCATGGTTGAAGCGGTGCATCAAGCCACAAAAAAGTACATCAAAAAAAATAAATTCGTGACTGTTTTTGGTGGCGAGCATTCCATTTCCATCGGTACCATTCGTGCCTTCAACGAGATGTATCCTAGCTTAACCGTGTTGCATATCGATGCGCATGCCGATTTGCGACAGGAATACGAAGGCACCACATGTAACCACGCTTGTGCGGTTTACGAAGCCAGCCAGACCACGAACTTAATTCAGGTGGGCATCCGTTCTATGGACATTATGGAAAAAACCGTAATGGACGAGGAGAAAACCTATTTCGCACACGATATGGCTGTGGATGATACTTGGATGGATTCGGCCATTGATCAAATGACCGATAATGTTTTTATCACTTTCGATTTGGATGCTTTCGACCCGTCGATTTTACCAAGTACAGGAACACCCGAACCTGGCGGATTGTTGTGGTACGAAACTTTAGAATTTTTAAAACAGGTATTTGCAGAAAAGAATGTGGTAGGGTTCGATATTGTGGAACTTTGTCCCAATAAAAAGGAAAAGTCGTCCGATTTTTTAGCAGCCAAACTATACTATAAAATGTTGAGCTATAAATTTTTGGATGAAGAAGTGGATGACGAATACGACAATACTTACGACAACTCGGCACAGAAAAACAATAACTTAAAATTTAATGATGATGACAACTACTAAAGGACCGATTTCCCAATTTATAGAAAAGCACTATTTGCACTTTAATTCTGCCGCTTTGGTAGATGCCGCAAAAGGTTACGAGGCGCAATTAAACAACGGTGCAAAAATGTTGGTGTCGTTGGCGGGAGCCATGAGTACTGCCGAGTTGGGCAAAAGCTTTGCAGAAATGATTCGTCAGGATAAAGTGCAAATAATTTCATGTACGGGCGCCAATTTAGAAGAAGATATCATGAATTTGGTAGCACATTCACATTACAAACGTGTGCCTAATTACCGCGATTTAACGCCGAAGGAAGAGTGGGATTTGCTCGAAAAAGGATTGAACCGCGTAACCGATACGTGTATCCCGGAGGAAGAAGCCTTCCGTCGTTTACAAAAACATATTTATGATATTTGGAAAGAAGCCGATGATAAAGGAGAGCGTTATTTGCCGCATGAATACATGTACAAAATGCTGCTTTCTGGCGTATTGGAGCAGTATTACGAAATTGATATAAAAGATTCGTGGATGTATGCCGCTGCCGAAAAAAACTTGCCTATTGTATGCCCAGGTTGGGAAGATAGTACCATGGGGAATATTTTCGCAAGCTATGTGTTAAAAGGCGAACTGAAAGCCAGTACCATGAAATCGGGGATTGAATACATGACCTTTTTGGCCGATTGGTACACCGATAATTCAGAAAAAGGTATTGGGTTCTTTCAAATAGGCGGCGGCATTGCGGGCGATTTCCCCATTTGTGTAGTGCCCATGCTGTACCAAGATTTGGAGCGTACCGATACGCCGTTCTGGAGTTATTTTTGCCAGATTAGCGACAGTACCACCAGTTACGGATCGTATTCTGGGGCTGTTCCAAACGAAAAAATAACTTGGGGAAAATTGGATATCGACACCCCGAAGTTTATCGTAGAGAGTGATGCCACTATTGTGGCGCCATTAATTTTCGCATATTTATTGGGCTGGTAATGTCTAAAATTGAAAACATAGAAAACGTTGAGCTTCGGTACCTAACCGTTGATGATTTTGAAGAGCTTAAAGTGGCTACTTTAGAATCTTACGGTGGGGTGCTCAATTCCTATTGGAAAAAACACCACATCGAAAAATTAACCTCGATGTTCCCAGAAGGGCAGGTGGTTATTTTGGTGGATGGCGATATTGCGGGCTGTGCGCTTTCACTTATTGTCGATTTTGATAGTATTGACGACGACCACACGTACAACGACATTATTGAAGGCGAATCGTTTAAAAACCACGACCCCGATGGCGATGTGCTGTATGGTATCGATGTGTTTATTAAGCCGCAGTACAGAGGATTACGTTTGGGACGCCGGCTTTACGATTACCGAAAGGAAGTTTGCGAAAAACTGAATTTGAAAAGTATTGTTTTTGGTGGCCGCATGCCCAATTACCATAAACACAAAGAGCTTACGCCAAAACAGTACATTGAAAAAGTAAAGCAAAAGGAAATCCACGACCCGGTTTTGAATTTTCAAATTTCCAACGATTTTCATCCGGTACGTGTACTTAAAGGCTATTTGGAGGGCGATACGGCTTCGAGCGAATATGCCGTTTTAATGGAGTGGGATAATATCTATTATACCAAACCCAGCAAAAAGGCGAGTACTGTAAAAACGGTGGTGCGTTTGGGGTTAATCCAGTGGCAAATGCGCCCCTATAAAAGTTTGGACGACCTTATGCAACAGGCCGAATATTTTATAGATAGCGTTGCAGCATATCGGTCTGATTTTGCCATGTTTCCAGAGTTTTTCAATGCGCCGCTCATGGCAGAATTCAACCATTTGTACGAGCCCGATGCTATTAGGGAATTGGCTAAGTTCACCGAAACCATTGTAAATAAACTGAAGGAGTTTTCCATTTCATATAATATCAATATCATTTCCGGGAGTATGCCCGAAGTGGTAAACGATAAGTTGTATAACGTAGGCTATTTGTGCCGTCGAGACGGGAGTGTAGAGCGTTACGAAAAAATTCATGTCACCCCCGATGAAGCCAAAGTGTGGGGCATGCAACAAGGTAACGAACTAAAGACTTTTGATACCGATTGCGGAAAAATAGGCATATTGATTTGTTACGATTCCGAATTTCCGGAATTGTCGCGTTTACTGGCTGAGGAAGGCATGGATATTCTTTTTGTGCCCTTTTTAACCGATACCCAAAATGGCTATTCGCGAGTTAGATTGTGTGCTCAGGCGCGTGCGGTTGAAAACGAGTGTTATGTGGCCATTGCCGGAAGCGTTGGTAATTTGCCCAATGTTAACAATATGGACATCCAATATGCGCAATCGGCGGTGTTTACGCCCTGCGATTTTTCGTTCCCCAGTAATGGCATAAAAGCAGAGGCTACACCCAACACCGAAATGATTTTAGTGGCCGATGTCGATATCAGTTTATTGCGCGAACTGCACTCGTTTGGAGCAGTAAAAAATCTAAAAGATCGAAGAAAAGATTTTTATGATGTTATTCGAAAAAAATCATCATAAATACTATCTTTAGAACAACAAACCGAAAACTTACCCTAAAAAATAAATTGATGAAAAATAGAAATGATAATTTAAAACGTGTCATTGTAGATTTTAAAAAACTAACACCCGAAATTTTAGCATTATTGGTTGAAAAATATCCCGATGGCTATGATGACGACCATATAATATCGTTCAGAAATCAGCATAACGAAATCATTGAAGCTGTTGAAGTGACTACTGCCGATACCAAATATTTGGTTAAGGTAAGTACCAAATTGGCCATGACGATGGAAAATTATGACGAGGACGATTACGAAGATTATGACGATAACGATCCAGAAGCGGTACAGGAACCCGATATGATGGATGAAGATTCAGACGACGATAATTAATAAAAAACAAATAGAGTGTTATGAGAACCGCTGTTTTTAAGTCCTACAAAAACGGTTACTTTAAGTTTTGGTTTGAAAATGGCGAAGAGTTGGCCTTTGAAGAGGTGCATCCGCGTGTTTTGAAACAATTCGATTTAAAAAACGATAAAAGCTTAATTGATAAAGAATTTAAAATGACATTTGTTGAAGATGAAGATGGCGACGATGTTATTTATCGGGTAGAAAGTTTAAAACCCCTTTAATTTATGTGTTATGCAAACGGCATTTCATTTGTCGCTGCCCTGTCGCAGCATTAGGGAAACCAGCGGTTTTTATACAGGAATAGGAGCCGCTTTAGGGCGAAAGTCCCAAAACTGGGTCGATGTTAATTTATACGGCCACCAAATTACGTTTACAAAGGCTGGAAAATTTAATTTTCAAAGTCCCAATTATGTGTTCGAAGGTAAAATTCTGCCGTCCTTCCATTTTGGTGTTATTTTGGAAGAAGACACTTGGAATACCGTTTACGAAAAACTAAAAGAACAAAACCTCGATTTGGTTACAGAATCTACATTTTTAAAAGAAAAAGTAGGCGAGCACCGTTCCTTTTTTGTCGAAGACCCCAACGGCTATATGTTGGAGTTTAAATGCTTTAAAAAATCGCAGGATATTTTTAAGAATTAATGGGTGTACACCGCGGTTGCTTATCAAGTAGCTAGCACTATTAATATCAAATAAAGTAAGGGCCATTTATCGTGGCCGTTGCTTTTTCAGGATGGCGATGAGCTGCATTGCAAAGTGTTTGGAGATGCTTTTGTTTACTTATTTCAATATGGCATGGTTAGCTTTTTCAATTTAGGCGATGCTGCCAAAGTTTCCATGTTGCAAAATTATAACGGAGTCTTGTTTGCCTTTTTTATAAAAACTTCCCAAACCAAAACGGCATAAACCACGGTGTACTCCAAAGCGATAATCCATAAATTTTCCGACTTATCGGTGCTGTTAATGTTAAGGTAAGCCAAATAGCTCAAAACAATCATAAAACTCCAAACCAACGGGAATTTATAGTTGGTAAATACCGATAAAACCAAAAGCATGGCCACATACCAAGGGTGTACTGTTGTCGCCGTAAAATAATAAAAAGTCAATGCCAAAAGCATGGCCGCGATAAGTTTTGCGGTGGTTTCGTTCTTTCTAAAAAAGGATAAAGCCAAAACAAAAACAAACACGATTATGGCCGTAAATTTTCCAATAATGGCAATTTCGTTATAGCCCCGAAAGGTGTATCCAATTTCTCGGGCAATGTAATACAGGCTGGCGTTAAATTCGAAATTTTGAAACCATAAAGCTATCGTTTGGGCGTAGTTGTTTATAAATTCCGAAGAAAAAAACGGAGTAAAAAGTAGCAGCGTAACAGTGAAAATGATGGTGTAAAATAATACGAGGTTTTTTAAACCTTTCAGCTTACTGAACGTAGCCGAATGGTTGTTTTTCGAAGAAACAAACCACTGATAAAACAACGGTAAGAATAATAGCGGAATAAGTTTGGTTGAAATGGAAAGCGCCAAAATCACGGCTGCCCACTGCCATTTTCCGGAGTGCAACAGGTATAAACTCCAAATTAAAAAGAAAATCATCACGCCTTCAAAATGGAGGTTTCCGGTGAGTTCGATAATGATAAACGGATTTAAAACATACCAAAAAATATGATGCACCGGAAGGTTCAGTTTTTCGAGCAGTTTTTTTCCAAAGAAAAGCGTTCCGAAATCGGCCGCAATAATCATCAACCGCATAACGGCCACCGAGCCTAAAATGCTTTTTCCGGAAAAAAAGGCGGCAATGGCAAAACACAATTGGTTGATTGGCGGGTAATTGCTAAAATGACTGGCATTGAGGGCGCCCATGCCTTTGTAGAGTTTTTGGGCTTGGGCGATGGGGAGTTCGCCGGTGCTGACAAACGATTCGGGAGTAAATAAATAGGGGTTTATGCCTTCAAAAATCAATCTTCCGTCCCAAATAAATCGGTAAAAATCCTGTGAAAGATTGGGAATGGCCAAAATAAAAATAGCGCGAAAGGCAAATGCCATATAGCTTAAAAAAGCAATTTGATTCTTAAAAATTTGGACCAATTTGTAAAACAGTACGAATAGGGCAACATAAAGTGATAAAAGTTTTATGTAGTCGGTTCTGGCTAAATCATAAGCAAATGCCCAGTACAGAAATACACTGGAAAGCGCCAGAAGCAAAGGGAGTTTGTGGAGTTTTAAAAATGAAGGGTTAAGCTGCATATTCCAAATATAGGGTTAATTTGAAATGTTGGAAAAAACGGTTTGTTTTTAGCGTTCCAACCCTTCTGCCATGCCGGCAAACATTAAACCTTTGAAGCCAACGATTTAAAAAACACATAGCCAAACCCAATAAACAGCATCAGATGAAATGGGAATAATCCAAAATCGCCGCCTTGGTTGCCCACAATAAAGGCACTGTACATGCCAAAGCCAAAATAAATCATCAGTAAACCTTCAAAAACCACGTGTACGGATAGGTTTTTCTTCAAGTATTTATTGTTTTTCCAGTTGTCTTTATACTTGCTGAGGTTGAATTTTGGGGTACGCACAAATTCTGATTTTTTGCCTAAATGCCCTTCAACTACGGCAATGGAATTGTGTAGCGAAAAGCCCATGGCTATGGAGAAAAACGTAAAAAACATACCAATGTATTTAATGAAGTTCTTTAGGCCGCTGCCATAAGTGTTTTTATACATAAACCAAAAACAAATAAAAAAGATGATGGTACTCGTAACAAAAAAGCTCATCACATAAAAATAGGTATGCAAGTGGGCGTATTTGTTTTTTATGTACAGCATCGGGACGCTTAAAATCCCCACGATAAGTACGTTTAAAAACATGGTACTGTTCAGCAGGTGCAACAAGCCGTGTACTTTTGTTTTTAATGATATGTTGTGGTTTTTTATAACCCGCCCCAGCATTTTTCTGAAATTTTCGGCGCCACCTTTGTTCCATCTAAATTGTTGCGAGCGTGCCGCACTGATAACTATGGGGAGTTCGGCCGGGGTTTCAACATCTTCAAGATATTTGAATTTCCAATTTTTTAATTGGGCGCGGTAGCTCAAGTCGAGGTCTTCGGTTAGGGTGTCGCCTTCCCAGTTTCCGGCATCAATAATGCAGGTTTTTCGCCAAAGCCCGGCCGTGCCGTTAAAATTAATAAAGTGCCCTTTGCTGTTTCGGCCTACCTGTTCTAAAGTAAAATGGGCATCGAGTGCAAAGGCCTGAATTTTGGTAAGTAACGAATAATTGCGGTTTATGTGCCCCCAACGGGTTTGTACCACGCCAATATTATTATCTTTAAAATAAGGTACGGTACGTTTTAGCCAATCTTGTTTTGGTAAAAAATCGGAGTCGAAAATAGCAATAAACTCCCCTTTGGCTATTTTCAGGCCTTCTTTTAGGGCACCTGCTTTAAAACCTTTTCGGTCGGTACGGGTAATGTGTTGTATGTTAAGCCCGGTAGCTTGTAGTTTTTCAACATGCTTCCGTGTGGTTTCGACCGTTTCGTCGGTAGAATCGTCAAGCACCTGGATTTCGAGTTTGTTTTTCGGGTAGTCTATTTTTGCAATATTGTCCAATAACCGATCCATAACGTACATTTCGTTGTAAACGGGAAGCTGGATGGTAACAAAGGGCGTTTCTTCCGGGTTTGTTAAATCGAATTTCGGGCTGTCGTCCGAACGTTTTTGGGCCGAAATATAATTGAACAGTAAATTTAATTGCGCCAAAGCATACAAGAAAATAAGCAAAAGCGATATGCTGTAAATAGTGATGATTACTGTTTCTAAAATCATGGTTTAAAACTGTATTTAAAAATCCACCCCAATATTTTTATGCCTGCAAAGAGGGCTCCTTTTACGGTGCCCGAAACTTTTGAAATACCAATTCTGTTTCTGTAATTTACCGGTATTTCTGTATATGCCAAGTTTTGTTTTAGGGCTTTTAATTGCATTTCTACCGTCCATCCGTAGGTTTTATCTTCCATGTTTAAGCCCAGCAGTTTTTCATATTTTATGGCTCTAAATGGGCCGAGATCGGTAAATTTAGATTTAAAGAATAGTGCCATAAGTGTGGTGGCCAGCCAATTGCCAAAAATTTGGGGCAAAGTCATAGAGCCCGGTGCTCTTAGCTGTTTGGTTCGGGCACCGATTACAAAATCAAAACCATCATCAACTATCGGGGCAACTATTTTGGTAAGCTCTTCAGGGTAATCGCTGTAATCGCCATCAAGAAAAACAATAATATCGGGTTTTTCGGTTTTGGAAGCCACATATTGCAACCCTTTTAAACAAGCATGGCCATAGCCTTTTTTAGGTTCGATTAAAACGGTAGCACCGGCTTTTTTTGCCTTAATTTCAGTGTTGTCGGTAGAGTTGTTGCTTACCACAATAATTTCGTCCACTGCATTGGGGATGTCGTTTACAACATGCGCAATCGAGTTTTCTTCGTTAAAAGCAGGAATAATAACCACTATATTGTTCATGGCAAGTGTTGGTCTCTACTGTTTTTGCACGGCAAAGGTAATTTTTTGTTCGGTTTTATTTTTAGCCGAATAAAAAAAGTATTTAACATTGTTGGAAATCATTTGGGCAGTAATGGAACTCATTTAAACTTTTTTCACTTCAATTAAAAGAGTTTGAAAGAGTTCATAATGTGAATTGATAAAACTATAAGTAAAACAAATTGACGGTTTGTAAGCTTTAGTGTTTTTTTTGACTAATTTTGTGGAATAGAATAAATCGAGAACAATTAAATATAAACATCATGGCATTAGAAATAACGGATGCAACGTTTGAAGAAACAGTATTAAAAAGTGATAAACCTGTATTGGTTGATTTTTGGGCGGCTTGGTGCGGACCATGCAGAATGGTAGGCCCTATTATCGAGCAAATTAGCGATGAATATGAAGGCAAGGCAGTTGTAGGAAAGGTAGATGTAGATGCTAACCAAGAATTTGCGGCCAAGTATGGAGTGCGTAACATACCTACGGTTTTGGTATTTCAAAACGGAGAAGTTGTTGGAAGGCAAGTAGGGGTGGCCCCAAAAAATGCTTATACAGACGCTATCGATTCACTTTTGTAAAAGGAATTTAAAGGCATCAAAATTTAAAATATTTGAACAGAAATTTTTAGTTGTTTTTTAAAACCTTTCAGCATAAAAGCCGTGCCAATTGCAATTTGAAATATGGCCTCAGGAAAGCAATATAAATAAACAAGTGAAAAAGAAAACCAAAAAGGTTTGCCATTATGGCGAACCTTTTTTTATTTTAGAAGGCTAAAAGCATAAAAGAAAATTATGAGCAAACCAATAAAAGTACAAGATGCAATAGATAGTAAATTACTTGAAGAACGCAAAGTATTTCTGTGGGGCCAGGTCGATGATAAATCGGCCAAACACGTTATAGATAGGCTACTTTACTTAGATGCCCTCGAAACGAAAGATATCCACTTATATATTAACAGCCCTGGCGGTTACGTTACCTCGGGCTTCGCTATATACGATTGCATTAAATCGTTAAAAAGCGATGTGTCCACTATTTGTACGGGCTTGGCGGCTTCTATGGGGTCTATTTTACTTTCGGTAGGAGCCAAAGGAAAACGCTTCGTTCAACCACACGCCCGGGTAATGATCCATCAGCCCAGTGGCGGTGCACGAGGACAGGCTAGCGATATTGAAATTACAGCACAGGAAATTTTAAAGACCAAAAAATTGAGTGCCAAAATATTGGCTGAAAACTGCGGGCAGGATTTCGATAAAGTGATGAAGGACTTTAACCGCGACCATTGGATGGGTGCAGAAGAATCAGTAGCTTACGGTATTGTTGATGCTGTAATATAGTCAGCAAATCAATTTAACTTGAAGAGGTATGGTGCAAACTGTGCCTTTTCGTATTTTTACAGATACGTTAATTATAATGAAAAAAGTTGCGGCATTAATTTCAGTGTTTTTCTTGTTGGTTTCCTGTACAAAAAAAGAAACAAAAACGTTGTTGGGCCCGGGCATTTCGTTAGAGTTGGCCAATTACCGAAAACAACAGGTAAGCGATGTGGTTTATACACTGTCCTTTGATGTCCCGGAAGAAAAGTCCGAACCCATTGATGCCAAACTCGATTTAAATTTGACGATAAAGGATTTGAGCCATCCGTTGTATTTGGATTTCAACGCAGATAGTTCACTTTTGAAAACGGTTGCCGTTAACGGAAAAACCATCGATATAACCCACGAACAGGAACATATTATTGTAGCCTCAAAACATTTAAAAATCGGTGAAAACCAAATCAATGTCCGTTTTGATGCCGGTGAACAATCGTTGAACCGAAACGATGATTACCTGTACACCCTTTTGGTGCCCGATCGCGCCAGTACCCTGTTCCCGTGTTTTGATCAGCCCAATATCAAGGCGCATTACGTGCTCGATGTTACCGCGCCAAAACATTGGAAGGTGTTGAGTGGCGGGGCGTTGGAAGCTGAAGAAGAACTCGAAGACGCTATAAGGCACAAATTTAAAACTTCCGATTTGATGAGCACTTATTTGTTCTCGTTCGTTGTTGGCGCATTTGAAAAAACAAGTGAAACATTGGATGGTTTCAATATGGAATTCCTTTACAGGGAAAACGATGCTGAAAAAATTGAAGCCAGTATGGGGCCAATTTTCAATTTTCATAAACAATCGCTTTCTTTTTTGGAAGATTATACCCAGTACCCGTTTCCGTTCCAGAAATTGGATTTTGCGTCCATTCCGGGGTATCAATATGGGGGCATGGAACATCCGGGGGCTATTCAATACCGAGAGTCGTCGTTGTTTTTAGATCAGCATGCTACCCAAAACCAAAAACTGAACCGCTGCCATTTAATCGCCCACGAAACGGCACACATGTGGTTTGGCGATTTAGTGACCATGAAGTGGTTTGACGATGTGTGGCTCAAGGAAGTATTTGCCAATTTTTTGGCCGATAAAATTTCACAGCCAGCATTTCCAGAGGTGAACCACAGCCTTAACTTTATGAGCGAACATTATTCCAGCGCGTATAGTGAGGACCGCACCAAAGGAGCTACACCCATTAAACAGCCGCTCGATAATTTAAAAAATGCCGGTACGCTTTACGGCAACATTATTTACCATAAATCGCCCATAATGATGCGGCAACTGGAGGCTTTGGTGGGCGAAGCTGGCTTTAAAAAAGGCATGCAAAATTATATAAAACAGTTTGCCAATGGTAATGCCGATTGGAACGATTTGGTTTCATTGCTCGATGCCGAAACCGCTCTCGATTTAAAACAATGGAGCGAAGTATGGGTGTGCCAACCTGGGCGGCCCGTAATAACCGACAATGTGGTGTATAAAGATGATAAAATTGAATCTTTCAGCATTGAGCAGCAAGCCGAAGATGGCAGTGATAATCTTTGGCCACAACGCTTTTCCATTGGGTTGGTGTATCCCGATTCCGTAAAGGTGGTTCCGGTAAGTCTAAATCAAAAAAGTCAAAATATAGCCAAACTAAAAGGGGTTAAAAAACCGCAGTCCATTATTTATAATTACGATGCTTTTGGTTACGGCGTATTCCCGATGGAACATTTGGAAGCTTCGGCCATTCCCCATATTCAGGACGATGTGGCCAGGGGGTACAGCTATATCAATCTTTATGAAAATGTGCTGTTGGGCAAGGTAAAGCCCAAAATAGCTTTGGAAACCTTAGTGCAAGGTTTGTTGACTGAAAAGAACGAACTTGTTTTAAGTATGGTTTCGGGGTATGGTTCAGCCATTTTTTGGAAATACATCAACCCTGAAAAACGAGATGGCTTGGTACAAATTATGGAACCGAAGCTAACGGAACGATTGATGGATAAAACACTTCCGCCGGGTTTGAAAAAAACGATTTTCGGATTTTTTAGGGGGATTGCCTATCTGCCTTCGGGGCGCGATATGCTTTATAAAATATGGGATAAATCCCTGGAAATTGAAAACTTAAACCTCAACGAAAACGATTATACCGGTTTGGCGGCAGCTTTGGCTATTTATGGGCATCTGGAGGCTGAAACCATTTTGCACGAGGCTTTAAATGAAATTTCGAACCCCGATAGAAAAAAGCGGTTCGAGTTTTTATTGCCATCTTTGTCTGATGACGAGCAGGTAAGAGATGCTTTTATGCGATCTTTGTCGCAGGCAAAAAATAGAGAAAAGGAAAGCTGGGTTGTTTCGGCTTTGTACCATATGCATCATCCGTTACGACAGGCTTCAGCCAAAAAACATTTAAAGATGTGTTTGGGATTGACGGAAGACATTCAAAAAACGGGAGATATATTCTTTCCAAAGTCGTGGCTCAATGCCACCATTGGGAATTATAGTTCACCTTATGCTTTTGAGGTGGTTGAGACTTTTTTGAATGAAAACCCTAACTTTCCGAAGGTATTGAAAAATAAATTGTTGCAGGCTGCCGATGGCGTGTACAAAGCGAAAATATTAAGAGACCAATGGCGATAGATTTACAAAATGAGCTCAGTAAAACGGAAGGTTTCAAAAACCTAGAACTGCTAGCCAAGCAGGTGGTAGAGGGGTTTATTTCAGGTTTGCATAAAAGTCCGTTTCATGGTTTTTCAGCTGAATTTGCCGAGCATAAAATTTATAATCAGGGTGAAAGTACCCGCCACATCGATTGGAAATTATTTGCCAAAACCGATAAGCTTTACACGAAACGCTATGACGATGAAACCAACCTGCGTTGCCATATTATTTTAGACAATAGTAGCTCGATGCACTACCCTAAAATAAAACCATTTTCAATAGAAAAATTGAACAAAATTGGGTTTTCGGCACTGGCCTCAGCAGCATTGATGCAAATGCTGAAAAAGCAACGTGATGCAGTAGGATTAAGCATTTATAGTGATGCTTACGATTATTATGCGCCCGAAAAGGGAAGCGAACGCCACCATCATATGCTGTTGAACCATTTGAGTGAAGCTGTAATTTCAAAGCCGGCAAACAAGAAAACCGAAACGTTTAAATATTTACATGAAATAGCCGAAAAGATCCATAGGCGTTCCATGATATTTTTGTTTACCGATATGTTTCAAACTTCAGAAGATGAGGTCAGGTTGTTTGAAGCGCTTCGGCATTTAAAGTATAATAAACATGAAGTGATTTTGTTCCATGTGTTTGACAAACCGAAAGAATTCCATTTTAGTTTTGATAACAAACCAAAGCGTTTTGTAGATGTTGAAACGGGTGAGTATATTAATTTGTATGCCGATTCAATAAAAGAAAATTACAATAAGGCTGTTGATGGTTATTTTACTGCCTTGCGCCTAAAATGTGCACAATATAAAATTAAGTATGTTGAGGCCGATATCAATAAAGGCTTTAATAGTATTTTAACCACATATTTGGTGGAGCGACAAAAGTTTGTCTAGTGTTTTATGTGGTTGTTTTTTAGTTGGTTACGGTTTTTTAAGGTAGGTAGGTGTTTTTAAATAAAAAAATATCAAAAAAAAGTGAAAAAAATATTTGAGATATTGAAAAAGCCATGTATATTTGCAACCGCAATAAAGCAACGGTCTGGTAGTTCAGTTGGTTAGAATGTCGCCCTGTCACGG
>CAZZDI010000023.1:0-1527 GCA_964653155.1 uncultured Flavobacteriaceae bacterium
CAACTTCACCGGACAAATGCTGCAGCACCACGCAATGCAAAGCACCAAATTTATGGGCAAATGGATTGAAGAGAAGCATAAAAAAGTATAGGGGTTTAAAATGCCTCTATTGCCTTTTTTACCCCAACTGTAGCTGTTTCGGGAATAACAGTTAAATTTTTGTTGCTAGCTATATTGGGTTTGGGGTCGATAAAAAACGTTGGAGTGTTTTGGGGCACATAATGCATCAATCCTGCCGCGGGATATACTTGCATCGAGGTGCCAATAATCATCAAAATATCGGCGGTTTTGCAGATGTGCATGGCTTTTTCAATCATGGGGACATCTTCTCCAAACCAAACAATGTGTGGACGCATCTGATGGCCTTTTTTGCAGAGGTCGCCCAAAACGATGTCCGTTTTCCATTCTATTATGTCTTCGGCGTTACATGTACTGCGTGCTTTTAAGAGTTCGCCGTGCAAGTGTGTCACGTTTGTGCTCCCGGCGCGTTCGTGCAAGTCGTCCACATTTTGGGTAATAATACTCACTTTAAATTGCTTTTCAAGTGCGGCGAGATCGAAATGGGCTTGGTTGGGCTTTACTTCAAAAAGTTGCCTTCGGCGTTGGTTGTAAAAATCCAGAACCAATTCGGGGTTGGCGGCAAAACCTTCGGGTGTGGCCACTTCCATAACGTCGTGGCCTTCCCATAACCCATTGGCATCCCTAAAGGTTTTTATCCCACTTTCGGCACTCATGCCGGCTCCGGTAAGTACAACTATGTGTTTCATGAATTTGTGTTTTTGTCATTCTTACCTTTCGGTTATCGTTCAAGATAAACTTTGGCGGAAATCTCATCAAATATAAAGATTTTAGCTATTGATAAACCGCACTTTAGTTTTGAAGAGCTAATCAATAACGCTTTTGTTTTATATTTGGGCCTATGATAGACATAAACCTTATTGAGCATTTAGAATCCTATTTAACCGAAAATCGACGCGAACGTTTTAATAAAGTGCTGTCGCAACGTACCAAGCATTTTACGGTGGCTACCGAAGATGTTTACCAACTGCACAACACCAGTGCCGTTATCCGTAGTTGCGATGTATTTGGTATCCAGGAAGTGAATATTGTGGAAGAACAAAACACCAAACGGATTGATCGAGAAATAGCCATGGGCGCACAAAAGTGGGTAGATTTAAACCGCTACCATTCGGTGAAAAGCTGCATCGCCGATTTAAAACAAAAAGGCTACCAAATAGTGGCCACTACACCACACACCAACGATTGCGTGTTGCATGAGTTCGATGTAACACAAAAGTCCTGTTTTTTCTTCGGAAGGGAAACCGAAGGGCTTTCGCAGGAAGTTTTGGATGCAGCCGATTGCTATTTAAAAATACCCATGGCAGGATTTACCGAAAGCTTGAATATTTCGGTTTCGGCCGCGATTATTTTACAGCATGTTACCACAAAACTCAAACAAACCAATATTAATTGGCAGCTTTCGGAAACCGAATTACTTGAAAAACGAATGGATTGGTGCAAAAAGAC
>CAZZDI010000023.1:1627-22622 GCA_964653155.1 uncultured Flavobacteriaceae bacterium
GGCAGCTTTCGGAAACCGAATTACTTGAAAAACGAATGGATTGGTGCAAAAAGACTATAAAAAGTTATGATGAGATTGTGGAGCGCTTTTATGGCGAAGATTAATTAATGTTCTATAACCTTCGGCTTCGGCTCAATAATTTGTATTCTTCGTAGCAACCGCTAATGGCATCGAGTATTTGCAAATCGTTGGCGGTTTGTATAAAGCCTTTTGAGTAGTTGCACTGGCTTACTATTTCATCTAAATCCACGCGGTCAACATTTAGTAAAACCATAAGCATTTCCCTGTCAAAACGCGACGCCAATAAATTCCTTATTTCGTCGTCTTCCTTCATTTTTTTTAGCTTGCGCAGTTCGTTCGGTTTTTTTCCAAACATACGGTGCAGAAAATCGGCCGGGTTGAAAATAGAACCAATAACATTGGTCAACCCCGACTTTTTACTGGCTTCGTAGCCCGTGCCTTCCAAACCGGAAATGCTGTAGCGGTAATTATTATTAATGTCTGGTACTTGTTTGATATCGACTTCCAAATAGCCCGTAAGTTTCAACTGGTTAACAACCACTTCTTCCAAAGCCAAAGCGAGTTCGGTCAATTCAATTTTCGAGCTTCCAAACTTCAGCCAGTCGTTGGTAACACGTACTTTTATCGATTTAAAACCTAAAAAGGAAAAGTGTAGCGTATCGTTCGCTTTCGCGGAAATTTGAAACTCTCCTTTGCTGTTGGTTGTGGTTCCGATAACTTGATTGAGGTTAACAATGTTTACGCTTTCCAAAGGTTTGTTGTCTGAAGCATTGATAACCACACCCAATACTTTTTCAGCTTGCTCTTGAGCCATGCCCACAGAGCAGAACATTAAGAATGTAAAAAGTATCAGGTAGTTCTTCATGATTTGGTAAAATGCTAATTTAAGCATAAAAGTACTAAAGAAAATTTTAGCGATACTTTTATGCTTTTTTTTTGACTAAAAATTAACATATGGGTTTGAGGTTAGCGTCTAGAGCGTCTTGGCCTTGAACTGGCAAAATCGCTATTTCCGGAGCGTCTTGGCTTCGATTTGCCTTCAGAGCGCCTTCTCTCGCTTCGGTTTCCAAAATCCTTGCCGTTACGTTTTTTGCCGCCCTTTTTGCCATCGCGTCTTCTTCCGCCGCCACCGCCACGGTTTTCAGAAACTTCAACGTTTACAAATCGGCCATCGTGCTTAAAGTCGGTAAAATGTGCCAATACTTTTTCACGTAATTCGTTTTCGGTGTTGAAAAATGAAAAGCTGTCTTTGGTTTCAACCTTGAAAATATCATCACGGCCCAGATCCAATTGTTCCTTTAAAAAATCTTTTAGGCTCATCCAATCGTAGCCGTCTTTTCCGCCTACGTTAATGAAATATCGGGTAGAACCGTTCGAGCTTCCTTGGCGTTCACCATCGCTGGTACCGGCCGAAACATTTAAATCCTGGGCTTTATTGTAGTAGTTGAAGAAGCGTGTAAATTCAACCGAAAACAGTTTTTTGATCAATTCATCTTTTGAAGTATCTTCAAACAATTGGTTGATGCTCGATAAATACTTGTCTATTTCGTGGTTGATTTCGGTATTATGGATTTTATTGGCAAGCGACATCAATTGCACTTCGCAAATTTCCATGCCATTAGGGATGTCTTTTTTCTCGAACTGACGTTTAATGATGCGCTCAATGCTCTTTATTTTTCGCACCTCACTTTTTGAAACGATCACCATCGAAACACCTGTTTTTCCGGCACGACCGGTACGCCCGGAGCGGTGGGTGTAGGTTTCAATTTCGTCGGGCAATTGGTAGTTTATTACGTGGGTAACATCGTCCACATCAATACCACGGGCAGCCACATCGGTAGCCACCAACATTTGTATTTGGCTTTTACGGAACGCGTTCATCACCAAATCACGTTGGTTTTGGCTTAAATCGCCGTGTAAAGCTCCTGCATTGTAACCATCTTCAATCAGTTTTTCGGCTACTTTTTGGGTGTCGCGTTTTGTTCTACAGAACACTACCGAAAAAATATCGGGGTTGGCATCGGCCAATCGTTTTAGGGCTTGGTAGCGGTCGCGCGCATTTACCAAATAATATTCGTGCGATACGTTTGTGGTACTTTCGTTTTTTCTTCCAACGGTAATTTCGTTGGGGTTGTGCATAAAGTTTTTGGCAATGGCCGCCACTTCTTTTGGCATGGTAGCCGAAAACAACCAGGTGCTTTTTTCTGCCGGTGTAAACGACAGAATTTCGGTGATGTCTTCCTTAAAGCCCATGTTCAGCATCTCGTCGGCTTCATCTAAAACAGAATATTCAATTTTGGAAATATCGACCAATCGACGATTGATCATATCTTTCATTCGGCCCGGAGTCGCCACAATTATTTGTGCGCCACGTTTCACTTCTCTGGCTTGTTCGGTAATGCTGGCGCCACCGTAAACGGCCACAACGTTCAATCCTTTACAGTATTTGCCGTAAAGTTTCATTTCGTTGGCGATTTGCAAACACAGCTCGCGGGTTGGGGATAAGATCAAGCCTTGGGTTGTACGGCTGTCCACATCAATTTTTTGCAGCATTGGGAAACCAAAAGCAGCGGTTTTTCCGGTGCCGGTTTGTGCCAAGGCTACTAAATCTTCTTCGGAGCTCAATAGAAGCGGAATGGCTTTTTCTTGTACTTCGCTGGGGGTTTCAAAGCCTAAATCGGTTATGGCTTGCAATAGGTGGTCATTAAGACCTAAATCTTGGAATGTGCTCATTTTAAGTATGTATTCGATTATGTTATGTAGTGTTACATAAGAAGAGAATCGACATACTTGAACCTAAACTTCCAGCAACACATCCTCACCCTGAGGAATTTAGTGAAACTCAAATTTATTTGTTGTTGATATTTTGGTTGAACCAGGGACTGTTTAAAAAGTGACTTTGTCATTTCGAGCGGAGCCGAGAAATCTCATATTTAGAAAATAATAACTTTATTTTTTGAGATTCTTCACTCTGTTCAGAATGACACCTTTTGTGTATCCCTCTCAACTTTTTGAGTTTCAGTCGGCAAAGATAATCTTTTATTTTGCAATAGCACTATTTTATTATTTTCTTGTGAATCAATGCAAGCACTTCGTTTAAAATAGGGTTTTGGTTGTCTTTGTTCCAAATGGCTGAAAGCACCGTGCGTTGCCTAATTTTGTTGAGTTCAATAAATTTTATGTTCGGGTTGTTTTCCATTTGAAGTGATTTTGGAACGATGGACACCCCAAAATTATGTTCCACCAATTTATAGATGGAACCCGCATGAATGGTATTGTGGCTAATCAATGGCGTGAAACCGCTATCGTCAAAAATTTCCATGACTTTTTCATAGTAAGATGAACTGTATTCGGCATCAAACAAAATGAAATGTTCGTTTTTAAATTGTGACAGATTTTTAAAATTGGAATGGTCAATAGGGTGGTTTTTGGGCAACACCAAACAAAACGGCTCTTTTAAAACGGCTTTTGTTTTGAGGCCCCTCGGTACGCGTTCCAAACGCACAAAACCAATATCGATATCCTGCGAAAGCAAGCCTTCAACCTGTTTGTTGTTTTCCATTTCCTTTAAACTGAACAAAATATTGGGGTGGTTTTGGGTGAATTTCAACAACAACTCTGGAATGATTTGTTGCATGGCCGAACCGACGTAGCCAAAATTAAGCTTGCCGTCTTTTCCGGTATCGAGCAGTTTGGCGTGGTTTAAAATGGTATTTAGGTTGTTCAGGTTTTTGGTGAGTTCGGTTTTAAGGTATGCTCCTGCCGGTGTCAATTTTACTTGTCTATTGTGCCGATTAAAAAGGGTAATGCCTAAGTGGTTTTCCATGTCTTTAATCTGTCGGCTCAACCCAGGCTGAGAGATAAACAGTTTGTCGGCCGCTTTTCTAAAATGCAATTCGTTGGCAACGGCCAAAAAATAAGTGATGTGCCTTAACTCTAATTGATAATCCATAGTTATTAATTCTGAATCAAAATAATATTATTGGTTATCAAATTTATTGATAATTTTGTAATATGAGCGAAAGAATTAAAAATCAGGTATTTGTTTATGGTGTTGACCAGTTAACGGTAGGCAAAGTTATGGCCATTGCCAATGGAAAAATGCAGGCCAAGCTAACCGATTATGCCATTTCAAAAATAAACGATAGCCGGGCAAAGGTTGAAAAAATGGCCAATTCCAATAAACCTGTTTATGGTATCAATACCGGGTTTGGGCCACTGTGTGATGTGAAAATTTCTCCGGAGGAAACCGGGCTGTTGCAAAAGAATTTATTGATTACCCATGCCGTTGGCGTAGGGAAACCCATTTCGAAAGAACTGAGCAAAATCATGATGATTTGCAAAGTACATGCCTTGTGCCGTGGTTTTTCAGGCATTCGTTTGGAAGTGGTGGAGCGCATTGTTTACTTTGTTGAAAACGATTTGTTGCCCGTAGTGCCCGAGCAAGGATCGGTGGGGGCATCGGGCGATTTGGCACCCTTGTCGCATTTGTTTTTGCCTTTATTGGGCGAAGGCGAATTTTGGGTGGGAAGTGAAATTGTTCCAGCCCAAAAAGTGTTGAAAAGTTGCAATTTAGAACCGCTACAACTGGCAGCAAAGGAAGGCTTGGCTCTAATAAACGGCACACAATTTATTTTGGCGCACGCCATAACCGGATTGCACAAAATGCAGTATTTGCTCGATTTGGCCGATGTAGCCGGTGCCATGAGCTTGGAAGGTTACCAAGGCAGCGAGTCGCCGTTTAAGGAGTTGCTGCACAGTATCCGTCCGTTTAAGGGTAATCTTGAGGTGGCCGAACGTATGCGCATGTTGTTCAAAAATTCAAACAATATTAAATCGCACGAAAATTGCGAACGGGTGCAAGATCCATATTCCATGCGTTGTATTCCGCAGGTACACGGGGCATCTCGAAACGCCTTTTACCATTTAAAGGAATTGGCAACCATTGAAATGAACTCGGTAACCGATAATCCCATTGTGTTGAGTGACACCGAAGCCATTTCGGGCGGCAATTTCCACGGGCAACCGTTGGCCATGGTACTCGATTATGCGGCATTGGCGGCTTCCGAGTTGGGGAATATTTCAGACAGACGCTGCTATTTACTTATTGAGGGCAAATACGGGTTGCCACGATTGCTGACTTCAAGTGGTGGGTTGAATTCAGGATTTATGATTCCGCAGTACACCACGGCCGCCTTGGTTTCAGAAAATAAATCCTTGTGTTTTCCCGCTTCCGCAGATAGTATTCCAACCTCATTGGGGCAGGAAGACCACGTGTCCATGGGGAGTGTTTCCGGTAGAAAATTCAACCAAGTTTTAGGAAACATTGAAAAAATATTGGCAATAGAATTGATGTACGCCGCACAGGCCATGGAATTTAGGCGCCCGAATACCTTTTCGGTGATATTGGAACAGAATTTTAAAATGGTAAGAAGTAAAGTGGCCAAACTGGAAGATGATAGAATTTTGAAAGATGATATAAACGCACTGGTTGGGTTGGTTGAAAACCGAAAATTTGTAGTTAAATAATTGAGCAAATGACATTCAAAGAACAGATATTGCAAGGTATTCCTGAGGAGTTGCCTCCAAAATATGACTATTCAATAGAAGTAAACAGAGCGCCAAAACGCAAGGATGTGCTCTCGAATGCCGAAAAACAATTGGCAGTAAAAAATGCACTGCGCTATTTTCCGAAAAAGTGGCATGGTGAATTAGCAGTAGAATTTGCCCAAGAATTGAAAGATTTCGGACGGATTTACATGTACCGTTTCAAACCCAAATACAAGATGTTTGCCCGTTCCATTTCAGAATATCCAGCTAAATCGTCGCAAGCGGCTGCCATTATGCTTATGATTCAAAATAACTTGAATCCAGCCGTGGCACAGCATCCCGAAGAATTAATTACCTACGGGGGCAACGGTGCGGTGTTTCAAAATTGGGCGCAGTATTTGCTCACCATGCAATATTTGGCGAATATGACTAACGAGCAGACTTTGCACATGTATTCGGGGCATCCCATGGGGCTATTTCCGTCGTCAAAGGAGGCGCCAAAAGTAGTGGTGACCAATGGGATGATGATTCCTAATTATTCCAAACCCGACGATTGGGAAAAATTCAATGCGCTTGGGGTTACCCAATACGGACAAATGACGGCGGGTTCGTTTATGTACATCGGGCCGCAAGGTATTGTGCATGGCACCACGATAACGGTGATGAATGCGTTTAGGAAAATAAAAGCTGCTCCCCCAAACCCGCTCTCCGAAGGAGAAAGCGCCTTTCACTCAAACTCAAAAAATAAAGAGAATGCTGTTTCCCCTCCGAAGCAAGGGGGCAAGGGGAGGCTTTTCGTTACCTCTGGCTTGGGTGGTATGAGTGGTGCACAACCCAAAGCGGGAAATATTGCGGGCTGCATTACGGTTTGCGCTGAGGTAAACCCCAATGCGGCCACCAAACGCCACGAACAGGGTTGGGTTGATGTGTTGATTGATAATTTGGACGAGTTGGTTGCCCGTGTAAAAAAAGCCCAAAAAGACGAAGAGGTGGTTTCGATTGCCTACATAGGGAATGTGGTTGACGTATGGGAGCATTTTTATGATAAAAATATTTTTATCGATGTGGGATCCGATCAAACTTCGTTGCATATCCCATGGACTGGCGGTTACTACCCTGTTGGTGTTTCCTATGAAGAATCAAACCGAATGATTCGCGAAGCTCCGGAACATTTTAAAGAAAAAGTTCAAGAATCGCTGCGCCGACATGCCGAAGCCATAAACAAACACGCCGAACGCGGCACTTACTTTTTCGATTACGGAAATGCGTTTTTATTGGAAGCCTCGCGTGCGGGAGCTGATGTGATGGCTGAAAATAATATCGATTTTAAATACCCTTCTTATGTTCAGGATATTTTGGGCCCCATGTGTTTCGACTATGGTTTTGGGCCGTTCCGTTGGGTATGTACCTCCGGAAAACCCGAAGATTTGGATAAAACGGATGATATTGCCGCCGAAGTTTTGCAAGGTATTATGAAACATTCGCCGGAAGAGATTCAGCTTCAAATGCAGGACAATATCATGTGGATTAAAAATGCCAAGGAAAATAATTTGGTGGTCGGTTCACAGGCACGTATTTTATATGCCGATGCCGAGGGCCGTGCAAAAATAGCGAAAGCATTTAATGATGCGGTTTCAAAAGGTGATATTGGCCCCGTGGTTTTGGGTCGCGACCACCACGATGTGGGCGGTACCGATTCGCCGTATCGGGAAACCTCGAATATTTACGATGGCAGTAAATTTACCGCCGATATGGCTATGCACAACGTTATTGGCGACAGTTTTAGGGGCGCCACTTGGGTGTCTATTCACAACGGTGGTGGCGTGGGATGGGGCGAAGTTATTAATGGCGGTTTTGGGATGTTACTGGACGGCACTAAAGAGGCCGAAGAACGATTGAAAAACATGCTCTTTTTTGATGTAAACAACGGTATAGCCCGAAGAAGTTGGGCGAGGAATGACGAGGCATTATTCGCCATAAAACGAGAAATGCAACGTACACCAAATTTAAAAGTAACCTTGCCCCATTTGGTGGAGGATGAATTATTGGAAAACCTATTTTAATGCGAACACTATTTAAAAATATAAAAGAACTGTTGCAAGTTCGGGAAGACCCCATTGATTTTGTTGCCGGGAAAGCCATGGCGCACTTGCCCACAATTAAAAATGCTTATTTACTGGTTGAAAACGGGTTGATTGTCGATTTTGGAACGATGGAAAATTCCCCCAAAATAGAAGCCGATGAAGTGGTTGATGCCACAGGCAAAATGATGTTGCCCACTTGGTGCGATTCGCACACCCATTTGGTGTATGCCGGAAATCGGGAAAGCGAATTTGTCGATAAAATAAAAGGGCTAACGTACCAAGAAATTGCTGAAAAAGGTGGCGGTATTTTAAATTCGGCTAAAACGCTTCAAGAGACTTCTGAAGATGAATTGTATGAGCAATCAAAAAAACGTTTGGAAAAAGTCATGGCCATGGGTACGGGCGCCATCGAAATAAAATCGGGTTATGGTTTGACGGTGGAAGCTGAGTTAAAAATGCTTCGCGTTATCAAACGACTAAAGAGGAGTTATAACCTTCCCGTTAAAGCCACATTTTTAGGGGCGCACGCCATTCCAACTGAATATAAAAATAACAAAGAAAGCTATTTAAGACTTATTATTGACGAGATGCTTCCGAAGGTTTCCGAAGAACATTTAGCAGATTTTGTGGATGTATTTTGTGAAACAGGCTATTTTTCGGTGGATGATACCCAACGTATTTTACAAGCAGCCAAACCTTTTGGGTTAAGGCCGAAAATCCATGTGAACCAGTTTACTTCGTTGGGTGGGGTAAAAGTTGGGGTGAAACACAATGCCCTTTCCGTAGATCATTTGGAAGAAATGAACCCCGATGATATTGAGGCCTTGAAAAACACTAAAACCATGCCCGTAGCCTTGCCAGGTTGTTCGTTCTTTTTGGGTATTCCGTACACGCCGGCCCGAAAAATGATTGACGCTGGTTTGCCACTGGCCTTGGCCACCGATTACAATCCGGGGTCGTCGCCATCAGGCAATATGAGTTTTGTGGTTTCGGCGGCCTGTATCAAAATGAAGCTTACTCCTGAAGAAGCCATCAATGCAGCCACTATAAATGGTGCGTATGCCATGGGTTTGCAAAATAAAGTGGGGAGCATCACCGTTGGGAAGAAGGCCAATTTAATACTTACCAAACCTATTAATTCCTACCAATTTATTCCGTATTCGTTTGGTGAAGCCCAGATAGATGGCGTGTATGTTGAAGGCAAGCACTTAAAGAAATCATGATATCTTGAAATAAAAAAAGCTGTCTAGAAAGTCATAAACTTCCCGCTTGTTAGGTTGGGGTCTTTAAAAAATCATATTGATTATCAGTGTATCGATGTGTTTTGGCAGGCTCGATATAACAAAGATTTGGACTTTTTAGACGCCCCCTTTTTGTGGTAAAATTTCAAAAAAATATTTTAACCTCTCCTTTTTTGAGCGCGCAACGAACCACCTGCACCGTAATGTTGATTAGGCCCAATGGCGCGCTTCATATTTTGTTTCATCATTTTAATTTGCTCGGTAAGCATGCCTTGTTTATCTAATTTTTGGGCTTCGGTAAGCAATTTTTGGGCTTCCTGTTTTCTTCGTTTTGAAAAGGCAATGCCTGCCAAGTTCAATTTGGCCATGGCTAAATCGTGGTCCATAGACAAGCCAAGTGAAATGGCTTTCTTAAAATATTTTTCGGCTTCGTTCATATTGGTTTGCGAAACCATCAGTCCGTGAAGGTAGTTGTAATAACCCTGTTGTTTTTTTACCAAGGCCGATTCTGGATTCTTAATTTTATCCAACCACTTTTTGGCACCATCAAAATCTTGTTTCCTTAGTTTTAAAAAGGCCAAAAGAATAAATTCATTCTTAAAATAAAGGAACACAAAAATAAGCGATAACAGAATGAGCATGATCCCGTTTCCAATATAGCCCTCGGTAAATTGATAAATGGCATAAGCTATAATGGCAACAGCAAGAACAAGTTTTATATTTTTATTGAACATGTTTTTAAACAGTTTTAGGTTTGAATTTCTTAAAAAAGAACATTAATTTGTTGTTTAAGACTGCAAAGAAACTAAAATTTTATGAAAAAAAGTGCACGCCCTTGTTGTAAAAATCCTGTGGGATACTGTTAAATACTAGTGTTATAGGGGGACAGTGGAAGCTGAAAATAATTTCGATAATATTTTAAAAAAAGGTTTGCAAAGTTGTAAAGGGTTCGTATATTTGCCCTCGGTTTTTAAGGAAGCCTAAAATTAAAAATTACTATTCAGATTTTAAAGATACAAGATAATGAGTAAAAGAACATTTCAGCCTTCTAAAAGAAAAAGAAGAAACAAGCACGGTTTTAGAGAAAGAATGGCTTCTGCTAATGGCAGAAAGGTATTAGCGCGCAGAAGAGCTAAAGGAAGAAAGAGATTATCTGTGTCATCTGAAACTAGACATAAAAAATAATGATTGACAATTGTTCATAATTAAAAGGTGTTACTTAAGTGTAACGCCTTTTTTTATACCTAAGTATCATTATTTTTGCAACGAATTAAAATTCAATATATAACCAGAAGAAAATGCCGAAAAACGAAAAACTAAAATCTATTTTAATTATTGGTTCGGGGCCCATCGTCATTGGGCAAGCATGCGAATTTGACTATTCAGGATCTCAAGCACTTAGGTCGTTAAGGGAAGATGGAATTGAAACGGTTTTGATCAACTCCAACCCAGCAACGATTATGACCGATCCTTCGATGGCCGATCATGTGTACTTGCTCCCCTTGAACACCAAATCACTAATTAAAATTTTAAAAGACCACCCACAAATTGATGCCGTTTTACCAACCATGGGAGGGCAAACCGCATTGAATTTATGTATCGAGGCCGATGAAAAAGGCATCTGGGAAGATTTTGGTGTAGAAATTATAGGTGTTGATATTGATGCCATAAACATTACCGAAGACCGCGAGCAATTTAGGGATTTAATGACCAAAATTGGTGTGCCCATGGCGCCCCAGGCTACAGCGACCTCATTCCTGAAAGGAAAGGAAATTGCGCAGGAGTTTGGTTTTCCGTTGTGTATCCGTTCTTCGTTTACCTTAGGTGGTGCCGGTGCGTCGATTGTTTATGACGAAAAGGATTTTGATAAACTATTACGTAATGGTTTGGAAATTTCCCCTATCCACGAGGTGATGATTGATAAGGCATTGTTAGGATGGAAAGAATACGAACTTGAACTTTTAAGAGATTCCAACGATAATGTGGTGATTATCTGTTCTATCGAGAACATGGATCCCATGGGCATCCACACAGGAGATTCCATTACGGTTGCTCCAGCCATGACCTTAAGCGACAGAACTTACCAACGCATGCGAGATATGGCCATCCATATGATGCGAAGCATTGGTGATTTTGCCGGAGGGTGCAACGTGCAGTTCGCCGTTTCTCCAGATGAAAACGAAGATATTATTGCTATTGAAATCAACCCACGTGTATCGCGTTCTTCTGCATTGGCGAGTAAAGCTACGGGTTATCCCATTGCAAAAATTGCAGCCAAATTGGCTTTGGGTTATCACTTGGACGAACTGAACAACCAAATTACAAAATCGACTTCGGCATTGTTCGAGCCTACTTTAGATTACGTAATTGTAAAAATACCACGTTGGAACTTCGATAAATTTGAAGGGTCCGACCGTACTTTAGGCCTTCAAATGAAAGCTGTTGGAGAAGTAATGGGCATTGGGCGCTCGTTCCAAGAAGCGCTTCACAAAGCCACGCAATCATTAGAGATTAAGCGTAACGGTTTAGGAGCCGATGGTAAAGAAAACACTAATTACGACCAAATTATTGAAAAATTAACCCATGCTTCTTGGGATCGTGTGTTCATCATTTACGATGCTATAAAAATGGGCATTCCGTTGAGCAGAATCCACGAGATTACCAAAATAGACATGTGGTTCTTAAAGCAATACGAAGAGTTGTATTTCCTTGAAAAAGAAATCTCAACCTTCAATATCGATACAATTGAAAAAGAACTTCTTTTAGAAGCCAAACAAAAAGGCTATGGTGACAGACAAATAGCCCATATGCTACGCTGTTTGGAAAGTCAGGTTTACAATAAAAGGGAGGAATTGGGCATCAACAGGGTTTACAAGCTGGTTGATACTTGTGCCGCAGAATTTGAGGCCAAAACACCATATTACTATTCTACTTTTGAAAGTGACATGGAAACTGCCGATGGCAACCGATATGCTCACAATGAAAGCGTAGTAACCGATAAGAAGAAAATTATTGTGCTGGGTTCGGGGCCAAACCGAATCGGGCAAGGCATTGAATTCGATTACTGCTGTGTTCACGGGGTGTTGGCGGCTGCCGAATGTGGTTACGAAACCATCATGATTAACTGTAACCCCGAAACGGTTTCAACCGATTTTGATACGGCCGATAAACTGTATTTCGAACCTGTATTCTGGGAGCACATTTACGATATCATCAAGCACGAAAAACCAGAAGGTGTTATCGTTCAACTTGGTGGGCAAACCGCATTAAAACTGGCTGAAAAATTAGATCGTTACGGTGTGAAAATTATCGGAACAAGCTTTAAATCGTTGGATTTGGCTGAAGACCGTGGAAGTTTCTCAACTTTATTGAAAGAGAACAACATTCCTTATCCAAAATTTGATACGGCCGAAACTGCCGATGAAGCTTTAGCTGTTGCCAAAGAATTGGATTTCCCGATTTTGGTAAGACCATCTTACGTATTGGGTGGGCAGGGCATGAAAATAGTAATCAACGAAAAGGAATTGGAGAAGCACGTTGTGAGCTTGCTGCAAAGCATTCCGAACAACAAACTGCTTTTAGACCACTATTTGGAAGGAGCCATTGAAGCAGAAGCTGATGCCATTTGCGATGGCGAAGATGTTTACATCATCGGTATCATGGAGCATATCGAGCCTTGTGGTGTCCACTCGGGCGATAGTAACTCTACTTTACCGCCGTTCAATTTAGGTGAATTTGTGATGCAACAAATTAAAGACCATACCAAAAAGATTGCCTTGGCACTTAACACGGTTGGTTTAATCAATATTCAGTTCGCAGTAAAAGACGATACGGTTTATATTATCGAGGCCAACCCAAGGGCATCGAGAACAGTGCCGTTTATCGCGAAAGCGTACGGAGAACCCTATGTAAACTACGCGACCAAATTGATGTTGGGCGAGAAGAAAGTAAAGGATTTTACCTTTAACCCGCAATTGGAAGGCTACGCCATTAAACAACCTGTATTCTCGTTCAATAAATTTCCGAATGTAGATAAAACATTAGGGCCAGAAATGAAGAGTACCGGAGAAAGCATCTTGTTTATTGATAGCTTAAAGGATGATGAGTTTTACGAATTGTACTCTAGACGGAAAATGTATTTGAGTAAGTAATCGATAAATAATAGACTAAAAAAAGCCACTGCATTTCAACTAAGTTCAATGCCAGTGGCTTTTTTTATTATAGTTCTACTTTTACATTTTGCGTTTTTACAAGGTCGATATGCTCTTCTATTTTAAATTCGGAAGCATTGAACTTTGTGCTTCTGGTCTTGGCTTGTTCTTGTCTGGCAATACTTCGCGCAAAACGGCGCACACTTTGTACATCATTTAAGATTAAACCGGGAACAGGAACATTTTTACCATTTTCGTCTTTGGCCACCATGGTAAAATAGGAAGAGTTGCAATGCTTTATTTCGCCTGTTTGGATGTTTTCAGATTCTATCCTTAACCCCACAACCATTGAAGTTCGGCCAGTATAGTTGATGGAAGCCTTTAAGGTTACCAACTCCCCAACTTCAATGGGGTTTAAAAAATCCACACGGTTTACCGAGGCCGTAACGCAGTAATGCCGAGAGTGTTTGGAAGCGCATGCAAAGGCTATTTGGTCCATTAAATTTAAAATATGGCCACCATGTATTTTTCCACTAAAATTGGAATGGGAGGGCAACATGAGCTCTGTGATTGTAACTTGTGATTCTTTGGCGTGTTTAAACATGGATTTTTAATTTTGTTCTTCTTCTACTTTAGTTATAAAATATTTGGTATCTCCCAACCAAAAGAGGCTTTTGTAACGCTCAAAATAGTATAGTTTTACAAATTTGCCTTGTAATCTTTTCAAATCTGAAATGACCTGTTTTTCGTTGTCTTCAACTGAAAAGACAAAGGTTTGCGCATCTGATACACCTTGGCTTATTTCACCTTCCCAAGTCTTGAAAATGTAACCTTTGCTGCTAAATTTTACCAATTTGCCTGCGCGAACGCCTTCGCTGTAATGCAAAAAATAAATCCCGGCGTATATGCAGGATACAATTAAAACTAGGGCGATTATTATTTTGGCTAATACTTTCATTTATTTTGCTGTTTTAATCTTCTTGAGCTCTTTTTATAATAGCTTCTGGAAGCGATTTTTTAGCTTTTGCTCCCATTTTTTTCAATTTTTCTACACTTTTTACAATATTGCCTCGGCCTTCAACCAACTTGTTCATAGCGGCAGAATAATCGCTTTTTGCAGCGTCAATTTTTTTGCCCACACCGGTTAGATCGCTCACCAAGCCTTCAAATTTATCATAAAGTGCGCCAGCTTGTCGGGCAATTTCCATGGCGTTGCGTTGTTGCTTTTCGTTGTTCCACATGGTATCGATGGTGCGCAAAGTGGCCAATAGGGTGGACGGTGTAACAATAACGATATTTTTTTCAAACGCTTTGTTGTAAATGGAAGTGTCTTCGTTTACCACCACTGCAAAAGCGGGTTCGATGGGGATAAACATCAGCACAAAATCGGGCGACTCGATATCATATAAATCTTGATAGTTTTTTGCTGAAAGTTGTTCCACATGCTTTTTTACCGAATTAACGTGCGCCTTTAAAAACAATGGTTTATCGTTATCTTCCGCATTCACCAAACGTTCGTAATCGGTAAGTGATACTTTGCTGTCTATAATCATTTTTTTACCGTCGGGAAGGTGCAAAACCACATCGGGCATAACACGCGAATTGTCGTCTCTTGTAAAACTTTGCTGTACAAAATACTCGCGGTCTTTTTCCAATCCCGATTTTTCCAAAACACGTTCCAGTACTAATTCGCCCCAATTGCCTTGCATTTTGCTGTCGCCCTTCAGTGCACGGGTTAGGTTGGTGGCTTCTTTTGTCATTTGTTGGTTTAAGTCTTTTAACCCCAATAACTGCTCTTTTAGGGCCGAATGCATACTAATACTTTCCTTTTGGGTTAAATCGACTTTTTCTTCAAAAGTTTTTATTTTTTCTTGAAGCGGATGGAGTATGTTTTTGATGTTTTCTTTGTTCTGCTCGGTGAATTTATTCGATTTTTCATCCAAGATTTTGTTGGCCAAATTTTCGAATTCCTTGGTGAATTTTTCCTGTAATTGCTCCACTTCAGCCTTTTGCTCTCGATTTTTTGTTTGAAGGTTGTCAAAATCGGCATTTCGTCTGGCCAATTCAGAATTTAATAACTCTTTTTCCCTGCGGATGGCTTCGCGCTCGTTTTCAATTTTAACAATGGTTTCCTTTAAATCATGGATTTGCTTGTTGAAGTTTTCATTTTGCCTATTCAACTCTACTTCCGAAAGCTGCTTTTGCTCTTGGAGTTGTTGTTCTAAATGGTTGTTGCGTTCGGTCAGGGTACTTTTTTCGTTTTGGGATTTTAGTTTATTGATAAACATGCCCAAAAAGGCACCGATGGCTGTGGCAATGATGATGGCTAGAATAAGGATGAGGCTGTCGTTCATTTTGGAAAAAAATAATACCAAAGATAATTTTTTTAATCAGAAGATTGAAATGGTGGGTATTTGGATTTGGTTGTGGCCAATGCTTTTTGGGATTCTCTATTTTTTTACCCGAAATGTTCCCGTTTTTTCATCAAAAGCAATTAAATCTTTCGGAAAGAGATTTTCAAAAACATGGGTCTCGATAAGCTGGCAGGGTTGGCCACAAACTACATTGTTGTTGGTCATTACTATTAAAGTGTCGCATAGCTGAATGGCCAAATCGATTTCGTGCGACGAAAATAATATGGTTTTACCGGTATCTTTAGCCAGTTTTTGCAGCAGTTTTAAAATATAGGCTTTGTGGTACATGTCGAGGTGGGTGGTGGGCTCGTCGAGCACAATCAAATCGGTGTCTTGTGCCAAGGCACGGGCAATCATCACTTTTTGCAATTGCCCATCGCTCAGTTCGTAACATTTTTTATGTTTTAAATTTTCAATATTGGTTTGCTTTAGGGCGTTTTCAATTTGATTTAGATCGGAAGTTGATAAAGAACCAATCCAATTGGTATAAGGCTGCCGGCCCAAAGCCACCACTTCGAAAACCGATAAGTTTTTTGAAGCCATCGGTTCAGTAAGCACCAAACTCAATACTTTGGCCAAATCGAAACTATTGTATTGGTGTACGTTCTTTTTATTGAGCAGAATAGAGCCGCTTAAAGGATTTTGAACGTTGGTAATGGTTCTTAAAAGTGTGGATTTTCCAATGCCGTTTGCGCCAATCAAGCCCACCAATTCGCCTTGTTTTAATTCAATATTGATATTTGAAGCGATAACCTGTTTACCTTTTTTGGAGCTGTAGCCCACAGAAAGTTTTTCGGTTTTTAGGATGATATGTTGTTTTTCGCAGGCCATTAAAACACCATTTTTCGTTTTCGGGTCAATAACCAAATCACCACCGGAGCACCAACTATGGCCGTAATAGCGTTAATGGGTAAAGTAAAATCGCTGCTGGGCAATTGGGCAATACTGTCACAAACCAACATGACGATGGCGCCGAACAAAAATACGGCGGGCAACAAAATTTTATGGTTTGCCGTATTGAAAACTTGCCGGGTAATATGCGGAATGGCCAACCCGATAAAAGCGATAGGGCCCGTAAAAGCGGTAATGGTACCGGCCAGTAAACTGGTGGAAAGAATAATGAGTAATCTGCTTTTTTTTATGTTCAAGCCTAGGCTTTTGGCGTAATTTTCCCCTAAAAGCAATGAGTTTAACGATTTTATGGAAATGACGCTCAAAATAATTCCAACACTATAAATTATAGAAAGAATAAGCAAATCTTCCCATGATAAATTGCCCAAACTGCCAAAGCCCCAAAAAATGTATTGTTGCAATTGTTCGGCCGACCCAAAATACGAAAGCACACTAACAATAGCAGCCGTAATACTGGCAAACATGAGTCCGATAATTAAAATAGCCATGGTATCGCGTATTTTTATGGAAACCGCCATAACCGCCAATAATACCAAAAAACTGCCTAAACTGGCCGCAATAACAATGCCCCATTTTGATATAAAAAGAGCTGCGAAAATGCCACCAAAAATGCTGGATCCCAGAATAACCAAAGCCACGCCCAAACTGGCACCCGAACTGATGCCCAACACAAAAGGCCCTGCTAAAGGATTTCTAAATAGCGTTTGCATCAACAGTCCTGAAATGCCCAAACCAGAGCCTACAATAACGGCTGTGATGGCTTTTGGGAACCGGTAGTTTATAACAATGTGCTGCCAGCTTTCTTTTTCGGTGGGGCCTCCTATCAAACTATTGAAAATGTCCTTAAACGGAATGGATACCGAACCCAAACTGATGTTCGCAAAAAAACAGACCAAGAGCCATAGTACCAATATTAAAAACGAAAGGCGGTATGTAGTTCGATTAGGCAATTATGGTAATTTTTTTAAAAAGAACAGATTGTGGTTTGGTAATAGTTTGGGGTGCCCGATTTTTATCAAATCTTTCAGTATCAAATCGGGCCGGGTTAAGCCGAGTTCGAAATAGATAACGCCACCCGTTTGCCCTGTGGTATTGGTTATGGAAAAAACATTTTCATTTTTAAAGGCTGAAAACATACTGTGTTGCTCACTGCCGTTTTTTAATGTTTGCAAACTCGTGTAATTTGACGGATTCAACCAAATATCGGCATTTTTGGCTTTATCAAAAACCGATTCAAAGTTAAGTTTTAAGCTGCCAGTACCTTTGGAATCTTTCCACAGATAATTCAGTCCGGCATCTTCAAAAAGTTGGGCTTCGGTACTGGTGCCGTTGGGCAGATACCAAACATCGCTGTGCATGGCACCAGCCAAAACGGTGGGTTTGTTTTTTATGTTTTTGGCAAGTGTTTTGGCTCTCAAATAATTGTTTTCAATCTGGTTGAAAATGGAATCGGCTTGTTGTTCTTTGCTGAAAAGCGCTCCGAAAAACTTGATCCATTCTGCTTTTGCCAACGGAGATTCTTCCACCCAGTCGCCATTGAAAATAACGGGAATGCCCGATTTTTTTATGGTTTCTAAAGAACGGTTGTTACCATCAATGCCAAAGCCAACCACTACATCGGGGTTCAGTTCCAATAATATTTCGGTATTGATGCCCTCGTTTTTGCCCAATTCCCTGATTTTATTTTGGTTGATCCGTGCCCTGATTTTTTCAGATGAAATATAATCCACCCCAGGGAAACCGGTTAGCGTTTCAGTTTCATTCAACAATTCCAAAGCGGGGAGGTGGGTGGTTGAGGTGACGACGATATTTTCAATGGGAAGTTTAACAATACCATCAAATCGTGGTTTTTCCAAGGCTCCAAAATCGGCATCATAACCCGGTTTCAATAAAGCAAACCGGTAATTTTTTTCGGCTTCCGGCCAAGGTTTTTCAATGGTGAGGATTTTGTACGTTTTAAATTCTTCCACCGAAAACCCTTTGGCGTATTTTAGGTTTAATGTTGTTCCTGTTGTGGTTTCAGTGGTTCTTTTTGAAGGTTCGTTTTTACATGAAACGATCAATAAAACAAAAAATATAAAAAGATGTTTTTTCAAAATTCGGGTTTTTGGTCACTTCAAAAGTAATATTATTTCCAATTTTAGGATAAAGATTAAAAAGGGAATGTTTACTTTTGCAGAGAATTTTGGTTTGGCTGCACCACAAAGAAAATGATTTCGAGATGGTTTTGCCAATTAAAAGGGAATCAAGTGAAAAGATTGATGATTTAAGATTGATGATAAACGAATTAAGAATTCCGAAATCAAACGTCAAAAATCGTTACTCTTCATTCTTGAACTGTTCCCGCAACTGTAAGTTTATGCCGAACTTGTTTCGGTACCTCAAAAAAAGGGTGCTATTTACTTCAAAACCACTGGCCATTGGCTGGGAAGGTGAAATAGCATAAAATAAGTCAGGAGACCTGCCAATTTTCAAACCAATAAGTTGAACTTTCGGGATAAAAGTTTGCGTATGAAATCCATGCGATTCCGAGTAATTTTTTATTTAAAATGAACAAAAAAACAAGAGTTTTAGGTGTACTGTGTTTTGGTATATCTGCATTTGGTTTTGCCCAGCAACAGGCGCAAATCACAACATTGCAACAATTGGACGAGGTAGTTGTTGCTGATTCACGTTTCGAATTGAAACGAGAGCATTCGGGAAAAACGGTAATTAAAATTTCAAAGGAAGAAATTGAACGTAACCAAGGCCGTTCGTTGGCAGAATTGATCAACACAAAAAGTGGTATTGAAATTAACGGCAGCCGAAGTGTTGAGGGGCAGAATTTAGGAAACTACATTCGCGGAGGAAACAACCGCCAAGTATTGGTGCTGATTGATGGCGTGCAGGTAAACGATCCTTCTATTGTGGCTAACGACTTCGATTTACGTTTATTGGATTTGAATACGGTTGAAAGTATTGAAATTATAAAAGGTTCGGCCAGTACACTTTATGGTAATGCAGCGGCCACGGCGGTAATAAACATTAGCACTAAAAAGGCGTCAAAAAGTGCCATTTCAGGGAATTTTTTAACCGTAGTGGGTACCAATCAAAATCAGGACGACCAAAATTATAACGGAGCCAACTTCACCAACAGTGTTTCGGTAAATGGAACTTTGAACAAGTTGAGTTATGTGGCCAGTTTTGGAAATAAATATGTAGATGGGCTTTCGGCTGCAAAATCTGAAACCTCAGAAAAAGACCCATTTTCGCGTTATAATACCCGTTTAAAATTGGGTTACGAATTTAGCGATGCTTTTGAAGTAAGTGCTTTTGCAAGCTACGACGATTTAAAGACCGATATTGATGGTTTTCCTGCGCCAGCCTATACTTTGGCCGATACAGACGACCAATATGTGTCGAAACAAAAACGAGTTGGGGTATCGCCAAAATTCAGTTATGAGAATGGAAGTTTTCAGGTGAATGCGGCATACACTAAAATAGACCGTGAAACTATTTCAGATTTAGGTTCTACTTCAAAAAACGAAGGCGAAACCTATTTGGTGGACGCTTATAACAAGTATGTTTTTAACGGCAAGTTTCATACTGTAGTTGGTTTGAATTATGGAGAATATAAAAGTACTTATGCCAAAGAAGAAAGTTTCAGTAATACCGACCCGTATTTGAATGTGGTTTATGTGTCCGATTTCGGTTTGAATATCAATGCCGGTGGACGATTAAATAATCACAGTGAGTACGGTTCGCACTTTGTGTATAGTGTAAACCCATCGTATAGTATTTCTTTAGATGAAGGCTATGCCAAGGTATTCGGTTCGTACGCAACTTCGTTTATTGCGCCCAATTTGTCGCAACTTTTCGGTTTTTATGGGGCTAACCCAGATTTAGGGCCAGAAGAAAATAAAACTATCGAAGGCGGTTTAGAGTATAATACCAAAAAAGGTTTCCGTTTAAGCGGATTGTATTTCAACAGAAACGAAGAAAACACTATCATTTATACCACAGGGTACGAAAACGCAACTTCCGATGCCACGGTACATGGTTTTGAAGCCGAAGCAGAAATTGAGATTATTGAAAATTTACAGTTTAACGCCAATTATACCTTTACCGAATTAAAGGATGGTGTGCGACTAAGAATACCGAAGCATAAAGTAAATGCCGGACTTGGTTACCATTTTTGTAAAAACAGCTATGCATCTATAAACTATCAGTTTGTAGGAAGTAGAACAGATACCAATTTTTCAACTTATATGGATGAAGAGTTGAGCAGTTATTCGTTGTTAGACTTGTACTTCAGCCAAAAATTAATCGACAATAAATTGAAACTTTTTGCAAGTGTAACCAATGTGTTTAATGAAGATTATTTTGAAGTTTTGGGTTACACCACTAAAGGACGAAACGTAAATTTAGGATTGAATATCAATTTATAAAATATTCTTTATTTAGTGTAAAAGTATTTTTTTTGTCATTTCGAGCGGAGTCGAGAAATCTCATTATATTTTAGTTTTTTGAGATTCTTCACTTCGTTCAAAATGACATTTTTTTTAACAATTCCTTTTTACTTAGGAACCAAATCGCAATACCAAACCCCATATTTTTCAGATTGGCAAATGGAATCGTCAGTA
>CAZZDI010000024.1:0-6700 GCA_964653155.1 uncultured Flavobacteriaceae bacterium
CAAACACAGGGTTGGGGAGGTTCATTTGTACCGTACAACTAATAGTTGATTATACTCAAATAAATTACCTGTGTTTAACTTAAACGCAGGTAATTTTTTTTAAAATTTAATTAAACCATCAAGTAGGTATCCAGTCTAACCAATAAGTGTAAAAAAAACATTTATTCTGCAGAAATACTTTCAGGCAAGGTATTTGTAGCTACAATTAAATTCACAAATATTCTTTCCGAAGGTAAAAATTAAAAATTTTAAAAAAACACATTGATGAAAAAGTTTAATTTATTCATTTTTTTTCTATTTATTTTGGTAACGGCCAATGGTTATGCACAATACCCAAAACTAACCGATGCGGATAGAGCAAAAGAAAAAGCTATAAAAGATGAGGCTTACAAGCATTCGGATGAAGCATGGGAAAAAGCCAAAATTATAGTTCAAAAAGAAGCACGAGAAGGAAAGCCCTATATTCCTTGGGCAGGCAGGCCAACCGATTTGCCGCAAGCAGAAATACCTGCTTTTCCTGGAGCAGAAGGTGGCGGCATGTATTCCTATGGAGGCCGCGGTGGTAAAGTGATTACCGTTACCAGCTTAGAGGATGACGGCCCAGGAACCTTGCGTGAAGCCTGTGAAACTGGTGGAGCGCGAATAATAGTTTTTAACGTTGCGGGTATCATTAAGCTAAAAACACCATTAATTATTCGTGCGCCCTACATTACCATTGCAGGACAAACTGCACCGGGCGATGGAATCTGCGTAGCAGGAGAAACCGTTTGGATCGATACGCACGATGTAGTGATTCGCCATATGCGATTTAGAAGAGGGGAAACTTTTGTTGGTCGTCGCGACGACGCTATTGGAGGAAACCCGGTAGGGAATATCATGCTCGACCATATTTCTGCCACTTGGGGCTTGGATGAAAATATGTCTATTTATCGCCATATGTACAGTCCGGGCGCCGATTATAAAGATCAAAAATTGCCAACCGTTAATATTACCATTCAAAACAGTTTATTCGGCGAAGCCCTAGATACTTACAACCATGCTTTTGGTAGTACACTAGGAGGCGAAAACTGTTCGTTTATGCGCAATATGTGGGCTAGTAATGCAGGCAGGAATCCTTCTATTGGGTGGAATGGCATTTTTAATTTTGTAAACAATGTGATGTTCAATTGGGTACACCGTTCTATTGATGGTGGTGATTATACAGCTAAATATAACATAATCAACAATTACTATAAACCGGGGCCATTAACTCCGCTCGATCAACCGGTAAGTTACCGTATTTTAAAGCCTGAAGCAGGTAGAAGTAAACTCGATACCATGGTTTATGGTCGTGCTTATGTAAAAGGAAATATTGTTCATAAAAACCCTAAAATCACAAAAAACAACTGGGACGGTGGTGTTCAAATTGAAGGAAAAGATGGTGAGCTTATGGATTTTGAAGAAGCTAAACCCTATTTCGATTATATGAATTCCAATAGACCGTTCCCCATGCCTCATATGGGAACAATCATGTCGGCCGATGAAACATACGATTATGTAATCAAAAACGTGGGGGCCACTTTGCCCATAAGAGATATGGTTGACGAACGTATTGTTAGAACCGTAAAAACAGGGCAACCCGAATATGTTGAAGGCCTAGACCCAGAATCGTTCTACCATTTTAAGCATAGGCGCTTGCCAAGAGATTCTTATAAAAAAGGCATCATAACCGATATAGCCCAAGTGGGCGGTTATCCAGATTATAAAGGGAAACCTTATAAAGATTCAGATGGCGATGGTATGCCCGATGCTTATGAAAAGAAACACGGTTTCGACCCGAAAGATGCTTCAGATGCCAATGAAGATTCAAACAACGATGGATATACCAATATTGAAGGCTACATCAATGGTATCAATCCATCAAAAACCATCGATTGGAAAGACCTTTCAAACAACAGGGAAACACTTAACGAGCCTTTGTTGAAATAGAAGTGTCATTCCGACGCAGGAGGAATCTCATCTAGGTTGTGAAATTAGATGTTTCACGATGGTTCAAAATGACAGAAATTAGAATTAAGTAAATAAGAAAAACATGTTCACAAAAAAAATATTATTGAGGGTTCTATCGGTATTTATCCTTGTTTCGATGGGCGCAAATGCCCAACAGCATTTGGATCCCGAGTATATAAAAGTAACCGTTGAACGGGCTTCAAAAATTGTTGACAATCTCGGTATTTCAGATTCGGAAAAAGCCAATGAAGTCACCCAAATTATAGCCAAGCAGTACCAAAACCTCAGCAAATTTCACGATGCTAGGGATGCTAAAATTGAAGCCATAAAATCTGAAAATTTAGAAGATTCAAAAGAGAAAAACAAAATTGAAAAAGCAAAGAAGCAATCGGCGAAAAAAATTAGTAAATTGCATAAAGCTTATCTAAACCAATTGGATAAGCATTTGGCTGAGCAGCAAATTGATGCCGTAAAAGATGGCATGACCTATGGTGTTTTACCTAAAACCTACGCAGCTCATTTAGAAATGATCCCGAGCTTAACCGAGTCCCAAAAAGAGTACATTTATAAAAACCTGAAGGAAGCCAGAGAGCGGGCCATGGATGCCGGTTCATCAAAAGAAAAGCATGCCTGGTTTGGTAAATACAAGGGGCGCATCAATAACTATCTTTCGGCCGAGGGTTATGATCTTCAAAAAGAAAGAGAAGGTTGGTACAAGCGCATCGAAGAAGAAAAAAAGCAAGCTAAAAAATAGTCTGTTTTTAGTCAAATTTAAAACTTCAATTTCACAATATGCAATTTTCAAAAGTAAGTTTATTAAAGAAATTCATCGTACTTGCTGTTTTAGTGGGAAGCTTTCAATCAGTATGGGCGCAATACCCCGAAATTCCGAAAGAATTACAAGATAAAACTGATGCGTTTTTGGCAGCAGAAGATGCCCGATTGCAAAAAATATGGGACGAAAACTACCATATTATACAAGCTGAAGCTAAAGAAGGTAAGCCTTATATTCCATGGGCAGCCTATCCGGCCGATTTAATAAAAGCCGATATCCCTGCATTTCCAGGAGCCGAGGGTGGTGGAGCCTTTACCCCGGGAGGAAGAGGCGGAAAAATATTTGTAGTAACCAGTTTGGAAGATAGCGGCGAAGGCACTTTAAGGCAAGCTTTGGAAGCCGTTGGAGCGCGAACCATTGTGTTCAACGTGGCCGGAATCATTCAATTGGAAAAACCGATTAGCATTCGTGCACCTTACGTAACCATTGCCGGACAAACCGCACCGGGTGATGGCGTTTGCGTGGCGGGCGAATCCATTTTAATCGATACGCACGATGTAATTATCCGCCACATGCGTTTCCGTAGAGGAGCAACCGATGTTACGCGTCGTGACGATGCTTTGGGCGGAAATGCCGTGGGTAATATCATTATAGACCACTGCTCGGTAAGTTGGGGGCTCGATGAAAACATTTCGTTGTATCGCCATATGTTTAAGGCCAATGAAAGATCTAAAAGAGAAAAGTTGCCAACAGTAAACATTACCATACAAAATACCATTTCTTCAGAAGGATTGGATACCTACAACCATGCCTTCGGAAGCACCATTGGCGGCTTGAACAGTACGTTTGCCAGAAACCTTTGGGCAAACAACATTTCAAGAAATCCTTCCATTGGCATGTATGGCAGTTTCAATTTTGTGAATAATGTGCTGTTCAATTGGTGGAACCGCTCGTTGGATGGTGGCGACTACCGTTCCATGTTCAATATTATCAACAATTACTTTAAGCCCGGTCCGATGACACCAGAAGGCGAACCGATAAGCTATCGTATTTTAAAACCGGAAACCGGTTATTTGGAGCCTAAAAGTTACGGACGTGCTTATGTTTCCGGAAATTATATTGAAGGTAATAAAAAGGTAACTACAGACAACTGGAACGGCGGGGTTCAAATAGGCGAAGACGAAAAATTGGCCTATATCAAACAGGATAAACCCTTCGAAATGGCGCCCGTTAGCATTATGGACACCCAAAAAGCTTACGATTTTGTGTTGGAAAATGTTGGAGCCACTTTGCCGAAACGAGACGATGTTGATAAACGCGTTATCAAACAAGTGCGTACCGGCGAAATCAATTACCCAAACGGATTAGAAAATACTATAGGGCAGGAGTTTGTTAAGAGAAGATTGCCTATCGATTCTTATAAAAAAGGCATCTTAACGCACCCAGACCAAGCTGGCGGTTACCCCGAATACAAAGGGAAACCTTATAAAGATTCTGATGGTGATGGCATTCCAAACAAATGGGAGAAAAAATATGGATTGAACCCCAAGGATGCTTCTGATGCCAACCAAGATTTAAACGGCGATGGCTACACGAATATTGAAGCGTATTTCAACAATATTGATCCTACCAAAAAAATAGATTGGACCAACCTTGAAAACAACACCGATACTTTGTCAGAATTAAAAAGCGGATTGTTGCAATAGAAAACTCTAAAAAAAAAAGCAAGTTGAAAATAGTTGCAATGAAATATGACTTATGTCGAGCAGCCGATAATTTTTTTTTGTCGGCTTTGGCTATTTTTTTGGTTGTTTTAAGCGGTATAGCTCAAAATAAATTTCCGGATATTAAAAAAAATGGAGATGGAAAAATCGAGCATATTCCAGACAGTTTAGGAAATCTTATCCCCGATTTTTCGTATGCTGGATATAAAGCTTCAGAAAAAGCCATTCCCCATATAGCGGCCAAAATATTTGTTCCCAAACAAGAGGGAGATGCTACCGAAACCATACAAAAAGCCATCGATTATGTGGGAGCGCTAAAACCAGACAAAAACGGAATTAGAGGCGCTGTACTTTTAGACAAAGGCACTTTCAAAATAAACGGAACACTTTACCTCGAAAATTCAGGCGTAGTGCTTCGCGGTAGCGGAAATTCAGAAAATGAAACCATTATTTTAGGTACGGGCATAAAGCGCGAAGCCATGATTCGGGTTTTGGGAATAGATGACAGAATACACTCTGATACCTTAGTAATCGGCCAAGATTACGTGCCACTTGGAGCGAAAGCCTTACAGTTAAAAGATGTTTCTAAATTACGGATTTCTGATGAAATTATCATTAAAAAACCACTGACAAAAAAGTGGTTGGAAACACTAAATACCGAATATTTTGGAGGCGAAAGTGGTTGGATTGGCTGGAAAACCAGAAGTTGGGACATTCGTGCCAATCGAGTGATTACAAATATTAAAGGAGACAATATCACTTTTAATGTACCGCTCACTTTTGTTTCGGACGATTACAGTCAATTTGAAATTATAAAGTACAGTTGGAAAGGCCGAATCAGTCAAGTCGGGATTGAAAATTTAAGCATCCAATCCACCTATGATGCTCCCAATAAAAAAGATGAACAACACCGTTGGTTTGGCATTACCATGGAAAACGTAAAGGATGCTTGGGTACGCCAAGTAAACTTTAAGCACTTGGCTGGCGGAGCGGTTTCATTATTAAAATCAGCGCAACAAATTACGGTTGAAGATTGTATTTCAATCCAACCTATTTCGGAGATTGCTGCGCACAGAAGACAGACGTTTTACACTGAAGGGCAACAAACCTTGTTTCAACGCTGTTATTCCGAATTGGGGTATAACGATTTTGCCGTGGGAGGTTACGGTACTTCAGGCCCCAATGCCTTTGTGCAATGCGAATCGTATTTGTCGAATAATGATAGCGGAGCCATTGGAAGTTGGGCAACGGGCGTGTTGTTTGATGCCTCGTACATCGATGGTGCAAGTATAAATTACGCTAACCGTGAACAAGCAGGGAGAGGTACAGGATGGACGGCCGCCAATAGTGTTATTTGGGAATCGTCCGCTTCAAAAATAGCGTGCTACAATCCGCCAACCGCCCAGAATTGGGCCTTCGGAGTTTGGGGCGGCATCATGACGGGTAACGGGCATTGGAAAGATGTAAATAACCACATTACGCCACGAAGCCTATTTTATGCGCAATTGGAAAACCGCTTGGGAACATTACCCTTCAATCCGTATGTTTATGATATGGGGTCTGAACCTACTTCAAGCCCAACGGTTGAGCAGGCGGAACAGTTAACACAAGAGGCGGTTGCGCCCAAAACGACTACAAAAGATTGGATCAACCAGGTTTCAAAAGAAAATAAAATTACGGTTGATTCGAAAAAACTAAAATCCGTTCAAGATTTAAAATCTGAATCGATTTCTAAAAAAGAGAATCTTTCAAAAGTCGAAATCAAAAACGGTTGGTTAACTTTCAATGGTAACGTCATCACCGGAAAAACAGCCCCAGTAATGTGGTGGCGTGGTAGTTTGCGTGACCATGATATTAATAGGGCTTCGGCGCATGTAACCCGTTTTGTTCCCGGAAAAGTTGGAAAGGGTTATACTGATAATTTGAACGAAGTTGTTGAAGAATTTAAACAAAATAATGTTGCGGCTCTAGACCATAATTACGGATTGTGGTACGAACGCCGAATGGACGACCACGAGCGTGTTAGACGGATTGATGCCGATGTTTGGGCACCATTTTACGAGCAGCCGTTTGCAAGAACGGGAACCGATTTAGCATGGGATCACTTGAGCAAATACGATTTAACAAAGCCAAACAAATGGTATTGGCACCGTTTGAAAACATTCGCCGATTTGGGTGAAAATGAAGGCCAGTTGCTCATTCAGCAGCAATA
>CAZZDI010000024.1:6800-22124 GCA_964653155.1 uncultured Flavobacteriaceae bacterium
ATTTTGGTTGGATGAAGTCAAAAAATACAAAACGGAAACTTCAGGAAAAGGCATCATTGGTTTGGGGGCTACCAAAGATGTTCAGGATGCCATTTTAAACGATGCCGAAAGAAAAAGTATTGTCGATTTAATCGACATTAAATATTGGCACTACCGCGATGATGGTTCGGCTTACGCTCCCAAGGGCGGTGAAAATTTAGCACCACGCCAACATGCCAGAAAAATGAAAACAGGCAAAGAAACCGAAGAACAGGTTTATCGTGCGGTTAGGGAGTATCGTGAAAAATTCCCCGAAAAAGTAGTGACGTATTCCACCAATGCAGCACCACGATTTGGCTGGGCGGTGCTTATGGCGGGCGGTTCGCTGGCCAATATTCCAGAAATTGACCTTCCGGAATTTTACCAAGATTTATCTGCAATGAAACCTTCAAATAAATCTTATCAAGATGATGTTTGGGCATTAAAAAACAACAATGGTTCCTTGCTGTTTTATTTGAAAAAGGCAGATAATGTTGATGTGGATTTATCAGGTTTCAATGGCAAATACGAAGGCTATTGGATTAATGCAAGTAACGGAAAATTATTGTCAACCATTCAATTAAAAGGAGATTCAACCACTACGGCCACCTCTCCAAATGGTAAAAAAGCTATACTATACATTCAAAAGAAAAATTAAGTAAACATGATCAAAACCAATCAAATTTTTAGTGTGTTGGCATCAATATCCCTTTTTGCGGGGGTGGTGTCCTGTAAAGAAACAAAGAAAGAAGCGGCTGTTGCCGAAAATGTAGAGGAGGCGGGAATGCCAAAAATTGAAGTGTCTGAAAACGGGCACTATTTCCAAACCGAAGACGGAAAGCCGTTTTTTTGGTTGGCCGATACCGGTTGGTTGGCCTTCAACAAATTAAATCGAGATGAGTTAAAAACCTATTTCAAAGACAGAAAGGAAAAGGAATATAACATCATTCAGGTTATGACGGTGCACTCGCTAGGAGTAGCAAACGTTTATGGCGATTCGGCGTTGGTAGCAAAAGATTTGTCGAAGCCATTGGTAACCGAAGGCAGCGACTTCAACAATGAAGAGGCCTATGATTTTTGGGACCATGTAGATTACGCACTCGATATCGCAAAAGAAGAAGGCTTGTTTCTGGCCATGGTGCCTGTTTGGGGATCGCCAGTTGCCGACGGAAAAGTAACCATTGAGCAAGCAAAAACTTATGCCAGCTTTTTGGCCGAACGCTATAAAGATCGTGATAATATTATTTGGTTAAATGGAGGTGATACCTTTGGAAATGAAAATACCGAAATCTGGAAAGCCATTGGAAACATTTTAAAAACGGCTAACCCAGAACGTATGGTAACCTTCCACCCCAGGGGAAGAACCGATTCATCTGATGATTTCCATAATGAAAATTGGTTGGATTTCAATATGTTTCAGTCCGGCCACCGTCGTTATGATCAAGATGATACAGAGCGTGCTTACGGTCAAGATAACTACAAATATGTACAAGTAGATTTCAACTTAAAGCCAACCAAGCCTACTGTTGATGGCGAGCCATCTTATGAAGGCATTCCACAAGGGTTGCACGATACTTTACAGCCCCTTTGGAATGATGACGATTTGCGCCGTTACGCTTATTGGTCTGTTTTTGCAGGTGCTGCAGGTTTTACCTATGGTAACAACCATGTGATGCAAATGCACGAAAACCACACCAAACCAGAAGCCTACGGAAGTAAAAAATATTGGGCAGAGGCGATAGATGATCCAGGGGCAGGACAAATGAAACACTTAAAACACTTAATGTTGGAATTTCCATATTTTGAGAGAATTCCCGACGAAAGTTTAGTGGCCAACCAAGGTGAAAAATACGATTATAAAGTAGCCACAAGAGGTAATAACTACGCTTTGATCTATGTGTATAATGGAAAAACCATTTCAGTGAATATGGGAAAAATAAATGGAAATGAAGTAGAAGCATCTTGGTTTGACCCCAGAAACGGCAAAACCACTAAAATAGGAACATTTAAAAACGAAGGTATTCAAGATTTTAAACCTACAGGAGAAGAAGTAGACGGAAACGATTGGGTACTGGTTTTAACATCAAAATAAGTTATAAAAGTTATGAAAAAGATTAGCGTATTATTGTTTTTTGCCTTTTTTACGGCACTAGTTTCAGCCAGTTCGGCAAATAATGGTTGGTTCAATATTTTGGAACACGGAGGAAACAACAAAGGAAAACTGTGTACCGAAGCCATTCAAGGAGCCATCGATAAGGCAGCCAAACAGGGAGGCGGCACCATTTATTTTCCGGCCGGAGAATATTTAACCGGAGCCTTGCAATTAAAAAACAACATTGTTTTACATATTGAGGCTGGGGCATTGTTGAAATTCTCTACCAACTTCGACCATTATTTGCCATTTACCGAAGTGCGTTGGGAAGGTACGGTAATTCAAACCTTTAAACCTTTATTACATGCTCGCGATGTGGAAAATATTACCATTACTGGCCGCGGTACCATTGATGGGCAAGGCGAAGCTTGGTGGAAAGAAATTTGGAGAATAGAATCGGCAAAGGAAAAATTAGAGTTGACCAAGTACCAAAAAATGACGCAGGAAGCCAATAAAGACGTAAAAACTGCCGATTATTACAAACGTACTCGCAGTTATTTATTTCACAGGCCTCCTTTGTTCCAGGCGTTTCAATGTAAAAATATCAGAATTGAAGGGGTAACCATTCAAAATTCTCCTTTTTGGACGATTAATCCAGCGTTTTGTGATAACGTAACCGTTGATAATGTGACGATTTTTAATCCATATTCCCCAAATACTGATGGCATTAACCCAACGTCGTGCAAAAACGTGCACATTTCAAATTGCCACATAAGCGTGGGCGACGATTGTATTACCATTAAATCGGGTCGTGATGCCGATGGACGTAAATGGGCCACCCCAACCGAAAATGTAACGATCACCAACTGCACCATGTTAAGTGGCCACGGCGGTGTGGTGATTGGTAGTGAAATTTCCGGGAGTATTAAAAAAATTACCATTTCCAACTGTGTTTTCGATGGTACCGATAGAGGCATCCGTTTAAAGGCGGCTCGTGGCCGTGGTGGCGTGGTTGAAGATATAAGGGTGTCTAACGTGGTAATGAACAACATCCAAAAGGAAGCTTTTATGATGAATTTGTTTTACGACAAAAACACGGTAGAAGGCCCAGTTACCGAAGAAACGCCTATTTTCAGAAATATCCATATCAGTAATGTAACGGCAACCAATGTGAATACAGCCGGACGTATTTTGGGAATCCCCGAAATGCCCATCCATAACATCACTTTTTCAGATGTAGATATTGATGCCAAAGAAGGGTTTTCGGTTAACACTGCAAGAAATATTGAATTCCACGATGTAAAAATCAATACCACGTTGGGTTCGGCCTTTAAAGTGGAAGATGCCGAGCAAATCATTTTAGATAATGTAGGCACATCAAAACCAATAGAAGGCAAACCCGTGGTTAACTTTAAAAACGTAAAAACCGCTTTGTTGAGCAACAACTTCCCGATGGTGCCAACCGACACGTTTTTGAATGTTGAAGGCGATAAAACGGAAGATATTTTCTTGAAGAATAATGTGTTTAAGCATGCCAAATTTCATGTAAAATCTACTAATGCGATCCGAAGCAAAATAAGCGAAGAATAATGAGTCCAATTAAAAACATATTCTTAATAGCGGCTTTTCTAAGCTTGTTCAATTGCGCATCCAAAAAAGAGGCCTATTTATTTACATCGTTTAGGGAGCCGGCCACCGAAGGGCTATATTTGGCCTACAGCGAAGACGGTTACCATTGGAAGGATTTAAAAGGGCCCTACCTAAAACCAGAAGCTGGCGCCAGCAAAATTATGCGCGATCCGTCTATTGTTCGAGGAAAGGACGATACCTATCATATGGTTTGGACCACCGATTGGAAAGGCGGTAACGGGTTTGGCTATGCCAGTTCCAAAGATTTAGTCAATTGGAGCGAACAGCAATACATTCCGGTAATGAAACATGAGCCCGATGTGGTTAACGTTTGGGCACCCGAGATTTTTTATGATGAAGACGAAGACCGGTACATCATTATTTGGGCATCGACCATTCCGTTTCGATACGAAAAGGGGCAGGAAGAAGAGCGCAATAACCACCGCATGTATTACGTAACCACAAAGGATTTTAAAACCTTTTCAGATACAAAATTGTTTTTGGAACCCGGTTTCAGTGTGATTGATTGCGTGATTGTAAAACGAGGAAAAGATGATTATGCTTTAATCATAAAAGATAACACGCGCCCCAACAGAAATTTAAAAGTAGCCTTTGGTAAGTCACCGCTAGGGCCATTTGAAAATATTTCTGAGCCATACACCGGTTTCCTTTCCGAAGGGCCAACGGTAATTGAGCAAAACGGAAAATATGTTATCTATTACGATAATTACGGAGAAAAAAATTACAAGGCAGTCCGCACTTCAGATTTTAAAAATTTTGAAGATGTTTCAGCTGAAATTTCACTTCCGGAAGGTCATAAACACGGAACAATCACCACTATTTCCACCGGTGTTTTAAACGGTTTAATTGAAAAAAGTAAAGAAAAGTAAAAGACAGCAGAATATGAAGCTAGGTTTCAAATCACTAATAGTAACAGCCTCTTTTTGTGCCATTTCAGTTTTGAATGCACAACAAGACACCATAAAATACGTTGGAAAAACATTATCGAATATTGATTACCACCATGGCATGTTGGCTCCGGCCGTAGGGGTGCATGCCACACAAATTATGAGGGCCAGCCGTGAGCACCCCGAAAAATCGGATGGTTTTGGGTGGACGTACAACCATGCGCCAAACATAGCGTATTGGAACGATACCTTTTTTGTACAGTATTTAAGTGACCCTGTGGGCGAGCATATTCCACCGAGCCAAACTTTTATGTTAACCTCAAAAGATGGTGAAAATTGGAGCTTTCCGCAGGTTAGTTTTCCTATTTACAGCATTCCCGATGGTTACCAAAAAGAAGGAGTTGACGGCATTGCCAAAAATTTAAAAGCCACGATGCACCAGCGCATGGGCTTTTTTACGTCTTCCGATAATCGCTTTTTCACATTGGCTTTTTACGGGATTTCAATGAACGAAAAAGATAGCCCCAACGATGGTAACGGCATTGGCCGTGTAATCCGTGAAATTTATAAAGATGGCAGTTTAGGGCCAATTTACTTTATTCGCTATAACCACGGTTGGAACGAAAAAAACACCAATTACCCCTACTATAAAAGCAGTAAGGATAGAGGGTTTAAAAAAGCTTGCGAAGAGTTGATGTCGCAACCACTGCTCATGCAACAATGGGTTGAGGAAGCCGATAGGGACGACCCACTAATTCCGCTAAAAAAGCAATACAAAGCCTTTAGTTATTATGAAATACCCGATGGTCGCACGGTGGGCTTATGGAAACATGCCTTGACTTCCATGAGCGCCGATGGTGGAAAAACATGGCAATACGACCCGTTGAGAGCCCCCGGTTTTGTAAACAGCAATGCTAAAATTTGGGGACAAAAAACAACCGATGGAAATTATGCCACGGTGTACAACCCTTCAGAATTCCGTTGGCCATTGGCTGTCTCTACCAGCGAAGATGGTTTAAATTACGATAACCTGCTTTTGGTACACGGCGAGCTGTCACGTATCCGTTACGGTGGTAATTATAAATCGCACGGCCCGCAATACGTTCGCGGAATTTTAGAAGGCAACGGTACGCCGCCAGATAATAATATGTGGTTAACCTACAGCGTAAACAAAGAAGATATTTGGGTGGCTTCGGTGCCCGTTCCGGTTACCAGTACAGTAAATGAAGATGTTAATGACGTATTCAGCAATTTGCCCGATGGCGAAGAATTAAAACTTTGGAACACTTACGATTTACAGTGGGCCACCGCCAATATTGAAAAGAAGGATGGTGAAAAATGGTTAACACTTCGCGACCAAGACCCATACGATTATCCGCGTGTGGAACGCGTAACGCCGTTTGCCGAAAAAATGGAAGTTACTTTTACGGTGAAACCAGAACAGAACGACCACGGCATGCTTCAAGTTGAGTTACAAAATGTTCAAGGATTACCTTCGGTAAGATTGATTTTTGATGAAGAAGGCAACCTAAAACAAAAAATGGGTTACCGTTTGAGAAATATTATGCCATACGAAGCAGGAAAAGAATACACCATTAAATTAACGGTTGATGCCAGTACCCGTTTGTATGATATTAATATAAATGGCGAAAAAGAAACCAGAGGCGTATTATTTATGCCCACCGATGGCATTTCTCGCGTGATGTTCAGAACAGGAGAACAGCGCCATTATCCAAATGTGGACACCCCTGTAGATACACCCAATTATGACGATGTGCCGTTTACCGGAAAATCCATCCCTGAAGCGGTATTTAATATAAAATCATTGACGACTAAAAAACTGTAATTTGAAAATTTTAAGAAGCATATTCATTTTTGTTTTGGTGTTTTCGGCATGTAAATCCGCAGAAAACACCCATTCTGTTTCGGTTTCCGACTTAACCTCCAATATGTTGACGAATCCGTTGACGGTTGACGAATCCCCACGTTTCAGTTGGAAAATTCAATCCGATGGTTTTGATATTTTGCAAAAGGCCTATCAAATTTTGGTGGCCTCTTCAAAAGAAAAGTTAAAAAACAATGAAGGCGATGTTTGGGATAGCGGAAAAGTAGATGCTAACCAAAGTCATTTGGTAAACTTTAATGGCTCCGATTTAAAACACGGAGAAAAATATTTTTGGAAAGTTAAAGTTTGGACGGGTAACACCGAAACCAATTGGAGTGAAACCGCTTCTTTTAGGGTAAAACCAAAAGTAGAAAGTTTAAATCCAACATGGATTGGTGCGATTACAAAAGCCGAAAGCCATTTGCCCGAAGGCCGAACGTACCATACAGCGTCCATTAAAAAATCAAGACGGCAGGAAATGATTGATGCTTCAAATCCGTTGGCACGACAAAGTATTATGCTTCGTAAGCCGTTTTCAGTTGATAAAAACATCAAAGAAGCATTGGTTTATATTTCCGGTTTGGGGCATTATGAATTGACTATAAACGGCCAAAAAATCGGCAACAGCGAATTTGCTCCCTTGTGGACCGATTACGATAAATCGGTAAATTTTAACACCTATGAAATTCCCGAAAACCTTTTGAATGAAGGCGAAAATGCCATTGGCGTGATGCTGGGCAATGGTATGTACAATACGGTGCAGGAACGTTATACCAAGTTTTTCGTGAGTTTTGGGCCACCAACATTGTTTTTTAAAATGAAGTTGATTTTTAACGATGGTTCGGAACAAATCATCCAATCTGACGACAGCTGGAAATTCAGCAACAGTCCGATAACTTACAACGGCATGTTTGGCGGCGAAGATTACAATGCCAATTTGGAACAAAAGGGGTGGAATCAACCCGATTTTGACGATGCCAGTTGGAGACCAGTGGTGGTTCAAGAAGCGCCAAAAGGAAACTTGAAAGCCCAATCGGCTCCACCGGTAACCATTCAAAAACAGTATGACGTTAAAGAATTAACGCAACCCAATGAAAACACGTTTGTGTTCAATATGGGGCAAAATTTATCGGGTTTTCCAACGATAAAGGTAAAAGGAGAAAAAGGCCAAAAAATCAGACTTTGGACGGCCGAAAGTTTAAGAGAAGATGGCACCATACGTCAAGGCCGTTCGGGAAAACCGTATTATTTCGAATACACTTTAAAAGGCGACGATGTTGAGGAGTGGCAACCTAAATTCAGTTATTACGGTTACCAGTACATTCAAGTCGATAGCATCAATTACAAAGAAGAAAAGAACAGCAAATACCCAACGTTGTTGGAAGTGACTTCAAACTTTATTTATAATTCGGCAGGTGAAGCTGGTTCTTTTGAAAGTTCAAACACCATTTTCAACAAAGCACACGAGCTGATAAATAATGCCATAAAAAGTAATTTCCAAGCCGTGTTAACCGATTGTCCGCATCGCGAAAAATTGGGCTGGTTGGAAGAAGCCCATTTAAACGGGCCGGGATTGATGTTCAATTACAACATGCAAACTTTCATCCCGAGCATTATGGAAAACATAAAGGATGCCCAACGCGAGAATGGCATGATTCCTACTATAGCACCAGAGTATGTGGTGTTTGGTGGCGATTTTACCGATTCGCCAGAATGGGGTGTTTCGGGGGTTATTTTGCCGTGGATGTATTATGAATATTATGGTGACGACTCATTGATTGCTGAATATTATTCGGTGATGAAACGCTACGTGGATTACCTTACCTCAAAATCTGAAAATTATATCGTATCTTATGGTTTGGGCGATTGGTACGATTACGGCGAGCATGCGGCGGGTTATTCCAAAAACAGCCCGATTGCGCTTTCAGCAACCAGTCATTATTATTTTGCGGCGAAGTTGTTTGCAAAGTCGGCAGAACATTTGGGCAAAACCGACGATGTTTCAACATACAATACTTTGGTTTCAAACATCAAAAAAGCGTTCAATGACGAATTTTTTAATGAAGACACCAAACAATACGGTACCAGCAGCCAATTTAGTAATGCAGTGGCCGTTTTTATGGATATCGTCGAACCGCAGCACAAAGATGCGGTGATGCAAAACTTGTTGGCCGATATTGAAAACCGTGGTTTCCGATTAACAACGGGCGATGTGGGGAACCGTTACCTGTTCCAAACCTTGGCTCGAAACGGTGAAAATGAAGTGATGTTCAAAATGAACAATCATTACGATACGCCGGGTTACGGATTTCAAATTAAATTCGGGTTGACTACTTTGACAGAACAATGGGATCCGCGAAAAGGCAACTCGTGGAACCATTTTATGATGGGGCAAATTGAAGAGTGGTTTTATAGAAGTTTAGCCGGAATAGTTCCCGATACTGAAAATCCAGGGTTTAAGCATTTCTTTATTCAGCCGGAAGTGGTGGGCGATTTGTTGTTTGTTAAAGCCAGTTACGAGTCGGTTTATGGAACAATTGTTTCCGATTGGGAAAGACAGGAAGATAACTTCATTCTGAATATTGAAATTCCGGCAAATACATCGGCTACAGTTGTGCTTCCAACGGGTAATGCAGAAAGTATTTTGGTAAATGGCTCAGCTTTTGATGATGTTAATGCAGAATCAGGGAAATTGTCGTTTAAACTCGGCTCGGGGGTTTATACAGTACAATGTGCTCTATAAACAAAGTATTATGCAAAATATAAAAATGAATACAAAATTAGTATTGTTATTGCTGTTGTTTTCGTTTGTAAAACTAACGGCCCAAACTTCCGATACTCATTTTGAAGTTCCGGTAACGCAAACCATCAGCAAAATTGAAAGTATTTTCAATATAAAAATTAAGGACAACGACGGGTTGCTAACGGATAAAGTTTTGGAATATGGCGATTGGCGTATTCAGCAACATAATTTGGAAGTGAGCCTATCGAATGTGTTGTCACCATTCAATTTAGTGGCTTTTAAAGATGGCGAAGGTATTTACGAAATCCGAAAATTCCAAGCACACAGGGTGTCTGAAGATGTGGCCGAACAACGCCTTTCGTATTTATCGCATTTGTACCACGACAAGGAAGAATGGGAAGCCCGTAAAACCGAACTCAAATCGTGTATGATAAGTGCTTTTGGTCTGGACAAAGCGCCACCGGCACCTAAATCAAAACCCATTTTAACCGAAAAAAGAATTTACGACGGTTACAGTATTGAAAATATAGGATTGGAAATTTTGCCCGGAGTTTACACCACGGGTTCTATTTACAAACCTTATCCGCAGATAGAAAAATCGGCAATTATCATCACGCCAAACGGTCATTTTGGAAACGGCCGTTACCGCGATAGTCAACAAATTCGCTGTGCCATGTTGGCCAAAATGGGGGCGATAGTTATTAATTACGACTTGTTCGCTTGGGGCGAATCGCGCTTACAGTTTCCGTCGTGGGCGCACCGAAACAGTATCGCGTCCACCTTTCAGGTGTTGAGCGGTATGCGCTTACTGGATTATGCTACCACGTTGCCTTTGGCCGATGGCACCCGCGTTGGCGTAACCGGAGGCTCGGGCGGAGGCTCACAAACTATGTTTTTATCGGCTTTAGATGATAGGGTTTCCGTTTCGGTGCCCGTAGTAATGATGTCGGCCAATCATTCGGGCGGGTGTCCGTGCGAAAGCGGTCGTGGCATCCACTTGTGTGGCAACGGCACCAATAATGTTGAAGTGGCTGCTATGGCGGCTCCCAAGCCACAATTGATTATTTCCGACGGAAAGGATTGGACCAAAAACGTTCCAGATGTAGAATTTCCTTTTGTTGAAAGGATTTATGGTTTTTACAAAAAAAAGAATGCGGTTAAAAATGCCCATTTTAAAAATGAAGGGCACGATTATGGGCTTTCAAAACGTATGGCCATGTATTATTTTATGGCTGAACATTTAAAGTTGGATTTGGAAAAAGTGAAAAACGAACAAGGTAAAATAGACGAATCTAATTGCATTATTGAACCTTACGAAAAACTGTATGTTTTTGGAAATAAAGAGGAGAATTTACCAAAACATGCAATAAAAGATATTGATAAATTATACGAGCTATTTGGAGAGAAAAATTTAAGAGAACATGACAAAAAGGACTAAATTATTTTTTTATTTATTCACATCTATTTTAGGAATTCAAACAGTTTCAGCACAGTTATCAAAAGAATTAAAACTGTGGTATGACGAACCGGCTGAAATCTGGAACGAAGCCCTGCCTTTGGGCAACGGCAGATTAGGAGCCATGGTTTTTGGCGATCCGGCCATTGAGCGGTTACAACTCAACGAAGAAACCATTTGGGCAGGTTCTCCCAACAGTAATGCACACGAAAAAGCATTGGTGGCTTTGCCTAAAGTCCGTCAGTTAATTTTCGATGGAAAATATGCCGAAGCACAGGCATTGGCAACGTCCGATATCCGTTCGCAAACCAACAACGGGATGCCGTATCAAACTTTTGGAAGTGTGTTTTTATCCTTCCCGGGGCATCAAGATTATACCAATTATTACCGCGATTTAAACATTGAAAATGCCACCGCCAAAGTAAAATATACCGTAAATGGTATAACCTTTACTCGTGAAATTTTAACGGCTTTTAAGGATGATGTTGTGGTTGTTCGATTGAGTGCCGATAAACCTGGGCAAATCACGTTCAACACTTTTATGAACAGTCCGTTCGATAAAACCTTAACAACTACCGAGGGCAATCAAATTACCCTTTCGGGCGTGTCGAGTACAGTTGAAGGTCAAAAAGGGCGCGTGAAGTTCCAGGGGCGGATGACAGCCAAAACTATTGGTGGAACAATGGCCGTTAGAAACGGAATTATAAGTGTTGAAAACGCCAATGAAGTTACGTTGTATGTTTCCATCGCGACCAATTTTGTAAATTACAAAGATATTTCGGCTGATTATGTTTCAAAAAGCAAGTCTATTTTAGATAAAGCCATTCAAAATGATTTTGAAACCATCAAAAAAGCACATATTGATTATTATCAAAAATTCTTTAATCGTTCAACTTTAGATTTAGGAATTACTGAAGCATCAACAGAAACAACAGACGTCCGTATTAAAAAATTCGATAGCCAATTCGACCCACATTTGGCAGCATTGTATTTTCAGTTTGGACGTTATTTATTGATTTCCTGTTCGCAACCCGGAGGGCAACCCGCCAATTTGCAAGGCATTTGGAACGATATGTTATTTCCACCATGGGAAAGTAAATATACCATGAACATCAATGCCGAAATGAACTATTGGCCTGCGGAGTTGACCAACTTAACCGAGATGCACGAGCCGTTTATTCAATTGGCTCGAGAAGTGGCCGAAACAGGGAAAGAAACCGCCAAAATTATGTACAATGCCAATGGTTGGGTACTGCACCACAATACCGATATTTGGCGTATTACGGGCCCGATTGATTTGGCAGCATCGGGTATGTGGCCAACCGGTGGTGCCTGGTTGTGCCAAGATTTGTGGGAACGCTATTTGTACACCGGCAATAAAGACTATTTAAAAGAAATCTTCCCGATTTTAAAAGGTTCGGCACAGTTCTTTTTAGATTTTATGATTGAAGATCCCAATTCGGGTTATTTGGTGATTGTGCCTTCAAATTCGCCTGAAAACACCCATGCCGGCGAAGATGGAAAATCGACTATTGCGGCCGGAACGACTATAGACAATCAATTGATTTTCGATTTATTCACCAATATCATGAAAGCCACCGAGATTTTGGGTGAGGATAAAAATTTTACCAAAAAACTTCAATCTGCCCTAGATAAAATGGCACCCATGCAAATTGGCAAACACGGTCAGTTACAAGAATGGCTCATCGATTGGGACGACCCCGAAGACGATCACCGTCACGTATCGCATTTGTACGGATTGTTCCCTAGCAACCAGATTACACCATTTAAAACACCAGAATTGTTTCAAGCGGCAAAAACCTCTTTAATGTTCCGTGGCGACGAGTCAACAGGTTGGTCTATGGGCTGGAAAGTAAACCTTTGGGCGCGTTTACTCGATGGCGACCATGCATACAAACTTTTGCAGGACCAATTGCATTTGGTTACTGCCGACCAACGAAAAGGTGGCGGAACGTACCCCAATATGCTCGATGCCCACCAACCGTTTCAAATTGATGGTAATTTTGGTTGTACAGCTGGCATTGCTGAAATGTTGATGCAAAGTCACGAAGATGCGATTCATTTATTGCCCGCTTTACCGAGTGTTTGGAAGGAAGGTAAAATAACAGGTTTAAAAGCCCGTGGCGGTTACGAACTGGATTTAGCTTGGAAAAACAATAAGGTTTCAGTTTTGAAAATCACGTCTAAATTTGATGGCAATTGCCGTTTGCGTTCAGAACGTCCGTTAACATTTTCAAATGGAAAGTCATTGAAAAAGGCAAAAGGGCAAAACCCAAATCCGTTATTTTTTGAAGTAGAGGTAAAAAAGCCCATCATTTCAAAACAAGCCGAAATCGAAAAACTAAAATTACCGAAGTATTACGAGTACGATGTGCCTATGAAAGCTGGTGAAACATACACATTTTACGGAAAATAAATTTTAAAAAAAGCTATGAAATTTAATTCTATTTATATCAAATTATCATTTTTAATATTCACGCTTGTTTTGGTGGGCTGTGGTTCTGCTTCAACAAAAAATGACCACTCCGCTCAAATTTTAAACGTTGAAGATTATAAGCATTACGCAGATTATTTCAACCGAATGGAAGATGAAAACATTGCCCAAGCCGTGCCGAACGATAGCGCTTGGAGCTGGATGGAAAAAAACATTCCGTTGTTTGAGTGTCCGCAGGACAATTTCGAGGAAATGTATTATTTCCGTTGGTGGAGTTTACGCAAACACATTACCGATACGCCCGTAGGATATGGCATTACTGAGTTTTTGGTGGAGCGTTCGTATGCCGATAAATACAACCTTATAGCCTGTGCATTGGGGCACCATATTTATGAATTCCGTTGGGTTCACAATCCGGAATACATTGAGCAAAACGTGCATTTGTGGTACCGTGGAAACGACGGAAAACCTATGGAACGTTTGCATAAATTCAGCAGTTGGACGCCCGATGCGCTTTACAACATGTATTTGGTAAATAAAGACGAAGACTATTTGTTGGATATGTATCCCGATTTGGTTGAAGATTATGCCAAATGGGAAGTAGAGCGCCAACGCCCTGACGGATTGTTTTGGCAGCACGATGTTAAAGACGGTATGGAAGAATCGTTAAGTGGTGGCCGTCACGTTCAAAATGCGCGACCAACCATTAACAGCTATATGTTTGCCAATGCCAGAGCTTTGTCTATTATGTCTAAAATGAAAGGAGACAGTGAAAAGGCAGTGTATTTCGATAAAAAATCAAAAGGATTAAAAGGGTTGGTAGAAACCAAATTATGGAATTCTGAAGATGCCTTTTTCGAAACGCTAACCGAAAAAGATACATCGGCCAATGTACGTGAAGCCATTGGGTTTATTCCTTGGTATTTTAATTTACCATCGGAAAATAAAGGCTTTGAAAAAGCGTGGGAGCAGTATAAAGACGAAGCAGGTTTTGCCGCACCGTTTGGATTGACCACCGCCGAGCGCAGAAGTCCGCGATTTAGAAGCCACGGTACCGGAACCTGCGAATGGGATGGCGCCGTTTGGCCATTTGCAACCTCGCAAACATTAACAGGATTGGCCAATCTTTTAAACAATTACGACCAAAGTGTGGTTGGAAAAGAAGATTATTTCAAACAAATGAATTTGTATGTAGAGTCGCAATACTACCGTGGCCGACCATACATAGGTGAGTATCTCGATGAAACCACAGGCTACTGGCTAATGGGGGACAGGGAACGCAGTCGTTATTACAACCATTCGACGTTTAACGATTTAATCATTACAGGACTCGTTGGTTTACGCCCGCGAGCCGATGAAAAAATAGAAGTGAACCCGCTTATTCCTGAAGATAAATGGGATTGGTTCTGTTTGGATAACGTGCTGTACCACGGCGATATTTTAACCATTTTATGGGATAAAACCGGAGAAAAATACAATCGCGGACAAGGTTTGCGCGTGTTTAGAAACGGAGAGGAAATTGCGTCTTCTTCAACGTTGACAAAGCTGATTTCTGAATAAGAAATATGTTTAAGTGCATTTCAACATGACAAATCAGGAAAAAAGAGAAAGTATGGAAAATGCAATCAAGGAAATTATAATTCCTTTCTTGAGAAATAAAGGTTTTAAAGGGTCTTTTCCTCACTTTCGACGAGAGCAAAATGAAAAATTGAATTTACTTAATTTTCAATTTAGTCGTTATTCACCCTCTTTTGTTGTTGAAATAGCTAATTGTTCAGTCAATGGAATGGTAACATCTTGTGGAGAGGAAATTAAACCTGCGAAGTGCCAAGTTCCGTATTTAAAGAATCGATTAAGACTAGGAAGTATTAAAAATAAAACTGATTATTGGTACAATTTTGACAAGCAACCGATTTTTGGAAACATATTTAAAAAAAGAGCTAAAGAAGTTTTAAAGAATTGGGAAGAAGCTGAATATTGGTGGAGTAATAACCCTGTAGAAAAATTAAATACATGAATAAGATCATTTCAATAGCATTTGCCTTTTTAATCTCACTTTCGGCTTTGACCCAAAATGACATTAAGTTGAACGACCTTCAATGCGAAATGCTAACCAATCCTTTGGGAATCGATGTTTT
>CAZZDI010000025.1:0-1100 GCA_964653155.1 uncultured Flavobacteriaceae bacterium
GATTTTCAATAATTCGTCAACTAAAATTCCGCTAAAAAGAACGTGGCCATTACTTGCTTCAGATTCTTTGATGATTTGTAAAGTATGTGATGTTTTATTCGTGTCAACATTCAAAGTATAAGGTTTTGGCGCACTATAGTCTATTTTTGTTCGGCCAAGGTGTTTGCCGTCTAAAACAAAGGAAACGTAATTGTAGGGCTGTTTTTCGGCATTTAATAGAATTTGGCAATGGTTTCCCGTGAAGTGAACAGTGGCCATTGCTCCAGGGGAAATCAGGGCTACAGAGTTATTTATGGTTTCAAACCGACCCGAAAGCTGGATGTTTTCGTGGTTGGCATGGTGCTTTATTTCGGTATTTTGTTTTGCCTGGGAATGAGGTTGACAATCAGAGAGCATAAACAATAAAATGATTGTTGTAAAATGAAGACTTAATGGATTCATGTTGAATTTTATTTGCTTTTATAGCTGTTGAATTTCTTTTTAAAATATTTGCCGTGCCTAGATGGGGTGAAATTCCAATCTTCAAATAATCTGGGCGCCCATTGGGGGTCGAACACCCAAACCACGTACGATATGTCATTTTCGTCTGCATACGCCGTAATGGCATCGCCATAAGATTCGTCGCTGATAACCGGATTGTGGGCACCTGGGTCTTCAGGGCCGCAAAAACCAATTTCTGTGAGTATTAACGGGTATCTTTCCTTAACAAAACCCCAATCAGCGGTCCATTTGGCTTCCCAAGGTTTTTCCACTTTTTCGGGATAGGGGTGGCTAACATATCCAATGTTTTCGGCATTAATGGGTTGGTTTAAAACAGGGGTTAAACTGTACGCCCAATTAAAGCCGGCTACTAAGGGAATGCCTTCGCCGCCGTTTGCCCTTACAATGGTTATAAGTTCTTCGTTTATTTTTTTCCATTCTTCCCAAGTAGCGGTGCCCAAAGTGTTGTGGTATGTGGTTGGTTCGTTAAATAGTTCGTAAAAGGCAACGGTTGTGTTTTTGCCGTATTTGGCGGCGATGGTTCGCCAGAAATCGTAAGTTTGTTTTAAGGTAGTATCGTACATATCGTCTTGGTACATCTCGGTTTGCAGGTTGCCAAT
>CAZZDI010000025.1:1200-19121 GCA_964653155.1 uncultured Flavobacteriaceae bacterium
TTTTGAATCGGTTTAGCTGAAGGCAAGTTATTTTATAATGCGCTAATACAGAAACAAAAAATTAAAATTGATACGATTTTAAAAGGAATTGACAAAATTGTACAATATCGCTCTTGGTACTTTCAAGTCAAGAATACTAAGGTGACGAAGATTTTTTAAAAACTGTTTTTTTTTACTACAAAAAGGGAAATCGGTATGGTTATTTTTTGTGGTTTTTGTACTTGCCGGGGCTAATGCCAATACGTTGTGAAAAGGTTGATGTAAAATGTTGAAGTGATGAAAAACCGCATGCATAAGCAATATCAGACATGTTCGATTCGTCTTTCATGATCATATCGATGGCTTTTTCGATCTTCAAATTGATGATGAAGCTGTTTGGAGGGTAGCCGGTTAGGTTTTTTACTTCGTAGGTGAATTTGGTTTTTCCCATCCCGAACCGGTAGGCAAGATCGTCAATAATCCATTTTTTGTTCAAATCTTCCATAACAAGCTGGGTGAGATTTTCAATAAAGTTGTTCTCTTCGTGGATTTTTTGCTTTCTGATGGATAGGTTCCTATGGAGGTCTATAAAAAAGTTTTCAATAATATTGCCAACCATAATTTCAAAACCGGGATCCTGGTTGGTAAGCTCTTTTTCAAGCTCAACAAAATATTTTTTAAAAAGTTTTGCTTTTTCGATAACCAAATTGTTATCGTCTGCGATCATATCGCCTAAGCTTTCTTGGAATTTTTGTGATAATTTGGTCCAATTGCCTAAATTCAAGGCTATTTTTTTATCGTATTTTTTTGGCTTTATAACCATCCAGTTTATTTGGCCAATGTCCATTTTTCCTGTTGGGCTTCCGTTTAATTGCCATGGGGCGGTAATGCAGAGGTTGTCTGGCAGAAGTTCTATTTCCTTGTCGTCAACTACCCATTTATATTTTCCGCTGTTAACAAAATGGATTTCAATGCCATCATTTAAATGGGGGCGCATGGTTTCGTCTAGCCTCACTTTTGAAAATTTCATACTGCCAAACTGCACTATAAAAGGAAGGTTTTCTAAAGGGCCAAGATTGTCTTTATGCCACCAAATACTGGGGTTGCTCATGCTATGTGTTTTAAAATCATTTATTTAATCGGGTTTTTGCTGCTTAAGGAACAACTGAAAACGGGACGGTTAAATTTTTTACGATGTTAAACAAATTTTTCAATTTAACAAAAGAAATTTATAAAATTGACCGCCGCATAAAATTACTACAATTTAGCTGTAAAAATGTTAATTTTATGTTTAAATTAAAGACGTTGCTTTGTCTTAAACAAAAATCAAAAAAGAAATACAGTATTATGTTGAAAATAGCCATATTGGGCCTAGGGGAAGGGCGCAGTACCATGTCTGCGGCTTTAGAAAGCGAAAAAATAAAACTAACAAAGGTGTGCGATTTAAACGAAGAACTTTGCAAGTTAAGGGCCAAAGAATTCGATTTTAACTCGTGGACAACAAATTATCAAGACATTTTAGATGATTCTTCAATTGATATAGTTGCTATTTACACTCCAGACCATTTGCACGCAAACCATGTAAAACAAGCCTTGTTGCACGGAAAGCACGTAGTGTGCACCAAACCTTTTATAGATAATTTGGCCGATGCCAAAGAGTTGCTGGATTTGGGGAAGAAAACCGGAAAAAAGGTGTTTATTGGCCAAAGCTCGCGATTTTCAGAGCCCATGGTGCGCCAAAAGAAGGATTTTGATAAAGGGTTAATTGGTAATTTAATTACGGTCGAAGCCCATTACCATGCCGATAACCGTTGGTTTTTAAAGAAAGATTGGTCTCTGCTCAACTCATTCAAATGGCTGTATGGCGGTTTAAGCCATCCGGTAGATTTTGTGCGCTGGTACTTAAAAGATATTGAGGAAGTTATGGGCTATGGCATGGTAAGTGAAAATGGCAATTTGGCCGGGCTTAAAAATGAAGATGCCATGCATTTTATTTTTAAGGCAAAAAACGGGCACATAGCTCGGGTTAGCGGCGTATATTCTTCACCAACACAGCCCACAAAACGCGACAGTACCTTAACTTGTATTTTGCGTGGTACTCTAGGGGCCAGTCAAGGCGATTACCATGAGTTACGCTATTCCATCACTTCAAAAGATGGCGAAGAAAAAGTAGTGTATTGGGGCGACGAAAAGCTTAAATATTATTATAGGTTTGAAGGGCAATCGCACCATGCTGGGGAGTACCAGAATTATTTGGAATATTTTGCAGATAGCATAGAAAACCATTATACGGCTTACCCCAACATGGAAGAGGGCATAGGTACGATAGCCTTGCTGCAAGCGATGGACAGGAGTTTGCAAACAGGAACCCCGATAAAAATAGCCGATATAAAAGCTGAATATGGTATAGGTTAAGCGCCTTTACAAAATTGACCGACGCTTAAAAATAACATTGTTTTAAGCCTAAAAAACAAATATTCGCTGTTTGTAAAAAATGCTTTATGGATTCACCTTTCTTTAAGTAGAAGAAAGGCCATATTTTTAAGGCTAAATTTTAGCAGATTTTTAAGAAACATTCAAAATATAAAATGAAAATAAACAAGAAATTTTGTTCAGTCATTTGTTTGCTTTTTTTATTCGCGGCACCGCCTGTAAATGCGCAAGAAATATGGGTGAGCAACACGGGCAACGATACTAATTCGGGCGTAAAGGAAAGTCCGTTGGCTACCGTTAATATGGCTTTAAGAAAAGTGCGTAACATGCGTAGGCTAAACGATCCAGCTGTAAAGTCTGGTGTACGCATTCTTTTAACCGGTGGCATTCACAAACTTGAAGAGCCTATTTTTATAAGACATGAAGATTCGGGCACATCAGAAAGTCCAACCACTATTGAGGCCGCAGAAAACGCCACTCCAATTATAAGTGGTGGCGTTGAAATCAATAACTGGAAAAAGGCCGGAAAAATAAATGGGTTGAAATCTGGTGAAGTTTGGGTGGCCAATGCGCCCAAAAAAGCAGGGGCCGTTTTAGATTTTAGGCAACTTTGGGTAAACGGAAAAAAAGCCGTTAGGGCAAAAAGTACTTCTGGCGATAAAATGGATAGAATTTTGTCGTGGGACAAAGCTTCCGAAACCTGTTGGATTCCATTCAAAGATAAATCGGTTAAGTTCGAACCGGGCATGGAGATGTTCATCCAGCAGTGGTGGGCCATCGCCAACCTTCGTATTAAAAACATGGAAGTAAAAGGCGATAGTGCCAAACTGTATTTCCATCAGCCCGAAAGCCGTATCCAAAGCGAACACCCTTGGCCAGCACCTTGGATTTCAGAAAAAACGGGTAATTCGGCATTCTTTTTAAATAACGCCAAATCGTTGTTAAACGAACCCGGCGAATGGTATTTGGATAAGGAAAATGCTAAAATTTATTATTACCCTAAAAAGGGCGAGCGTTTAAATTCATCAACCGTTGTCGTTCCTGTTTTGGAAAGTTTGCTGGAAATAACAGGAACCATTGATTATCCTGTTAGCCATGTGTATTTTAAGGGCATTTCGTTTCAATATAGCAATTGGTTGCGCCCGTCGCAACAAGGGCATGTGCCTATTCAGGCCGGAATGTACCTTTTGGATGCCTATAAATTGAAAGAACCCGGAACACCCGATAAAGCCGGATTGGAAAATCAGGCTTGGATTGGCAGACCGCGGGCAGCCGTTGAAGTGAATTTTTCCAACAATATTAAATTCCAAGCATGTTCATTCCAGCATTTGGCGTCAACCGGATTGGATTTGCACAAAGGCAACAATAATAATTTGGTGCAAGGGAATTTGTTTAAAGATATTGGTGGAAGTGCCATAAATGTGGGGGTGTTTTCAGATGAAGCTTTTGAAACTCATTTGCCGTACAACCCCAAAGATGTGCGTGAGGTTTCAAACAACGAAACTATAGTTGACAACCTAATCACCGATGTGACTAACGAAGATTGGGGCTGCGTGGGCATTAGTGCCGGATTTGTAAAAAATATTACCATTGCGCACAACGATATTTCCGAAGTGTCTTACACAGGCATTGGCTTGGGCTGGGGCTGGACCAAAACCATCAATGCCATGTCGGGCAACAAAGTTATTGCCAACAACATTCACCGCTACGGAAAGCATTTGTACGATACCGCTGGTATTTACACACTTTCAGCCCAACCGGGAAGTGTCATAAAGGAAAACGTGATTGATAGTATTTACTTCAATCCGTATGCCCACGATCCATACCATTGGTTTTATTTATATACCGATGAAGGCTCGGCATATTTTACGGTAAAAGATAATTGGGTGCCAGCAGAAAAGTTTCTTCAAAACGCCAACGGCCCTAACAATTTATGGACAAATAACAATGCTTTTGTTAGTGAAACCATTAAGGACAATGCAGGAATCCGCACTCCGTATAAATCACTTTTAAGCGAAGTTGTTGTAGATGAAAATTGGCCGTTACAGGAAGTGCCGCACTTTGCCGCGGTTGAATTGATAGGAGAAGGTTTTGATGCTGCCGAAATTAAAAAAATAGCCAAAACCAATGGTGTTATTGATGCACAGTTATATCAATGGAAAAACCACACCGTATTGTATGCCAAAATGAACCATATTGAGCATTTAAAAAACGAATTGGCTTTGGAATATCCCAGTGCCACAATCAAAACATACAACACGCCGGTTTACAATTTCAGCAAGTTTGAGCATTGCAAAAACAGTCAATTGGCCGATGAGTGGGAACATGTGCTGTTAACAGCCAATTTGGTTGAGGACGAAAAACTTCAACAAGAATATTTGCAATATCACGACACACAATTTGAAGAATGGCCAGAGGTAGCCCAAGGCTTCTGTAACGCCAATTTTCAGCAGTTGCAAGTGTTTAAAAATGGGCGTCAGCTCGTGTTGGCGATCAGTATTCCAAAAGGTTCAAATTTGGATAAACTGAATCCGAAAACAACAGAAAATAATCCGCGTGTAAACGATTGGAATAACATAATGAAAAAATACCAAACAGGAATTGAAGGTACAAATCCAGATGAAACTTGGGTGTTTTTAGAGAAAATAGACTAATTATTAATGAAGCAGACTAACCATCAGTTTTTCGATTTTCTGGATTTTAACACCGACCTTAAAAAAGAGGAAGGGATTTCAAAACTCTGGAAAGCATGTAAGCCCACCAGTATTGACAAATCTGGATTGGGCGTGGTATTAACCGTTCCGTTCCAATGCCAATTACTGTCAAATGAAATAGCGCCCGATAAGGATATTCCAAGAAAAGAATTTTACCTTTTCGTTAGGGCGTATAGCGATAAAATTTTAAGGGTAAGCATTGGTTTTGAAAAAGAAGTGGATGAAACTTCGCCGATGCTTGAAATGGCCAACGATGTTCAAGAGGTTGAACTGAATATTCAAACCTCAGGATTTATATGGAAAGTAAATGATGCCAACGGAATTACCCGTGCGGTTTTCGATTTATCGGATCCTGAAATAAACCATTGGAGCGACCTTTTGCCTTACCCCGAAGAATCGATGCAGGCCACATTTTTTCCCGATGGAAAAAAGGCCATAACCGTAAGTGCCTACGATCAGTTTTTTCCCGGAAGGATGGATGCCATGTGCCTGTCTTTTATTGAGCAATACGGCAAGCCCAACAAAACTTCTATATCGTTTCATGCCAAGCCAGACGAAAAATTTGTAGGCACAGGCGAACGTTTCAGTAAAATGGATTTGTCGGGCAATACCTTCCAGATGAAAAATCAGGATGGACAAGGGGTGAACAACAAACGAACGTACAAAAACATTCCGTTTTACCTATCCAGCGAAATGTACGGTCTGTTTTTACATACGTCAACCTATTGTAAATTTTCCATGGCCGATTTTTCAACACGATCGGTTCAGTTATTGGTCGAAGAACCTGTATTGGATATCTTTTTAATTGGCGATGAAACGCCAGATAAAATCATTCACCAATATAAAAAAATAACAGGGTTTCCCACCGTTCCGCCACTTTGGAGCTACGGTATTTGGATGAGCCGCATGACGTACTTTTCGGAAGATGAAGTCAATACCATTTGCGATAGATTGCGAGAGGAAGATTACCCTTGTGATGTGATCCATTTAGATACGGGTTGGTTTAAAACCGATTGGTTATGCGAATGGAAATTCAATGACGAACGTTTTCCAGACCCCAAGCGTTTTGTTTCAAATTTAAAGAAAAACGGCTACCGGGTTAGTCTGTGGCAAATGCCCTATATTTCGGAAGATGCCGAACAATACGAAGAAGCTAAAGCCAATAATTACATAGGAAAATTAAATACAGAAATAATGAGCGGAGGCTCAAATTTCAGTAATTTGGATTATGCCGGAAGCATCGATTTTACCTATCCAAAAGCAGTAGAATGGTACAAAGATTTGCTGCGCGATTTACTAGAAATGGGCGTAACCTGTATTAAAACCGATTTTGGTGAAGAAATACACTTGGATGCCACCTACCATAATATGTCGCCCCAAAAACTCAACAACCTTTATGCGCTGTTGTACCAAAAAGCAGCTTTTGAAGTCACTAAAGAAGTAACGGGAGATAGCGTTGTTTGGGCAAGAGCAGGATGGAGCGGATGCCAACGTTACCCCATACATTGGGGCGGAGACGCTGCAGCTTCGTGGGATGGTATGGCAGGTTCGTTAAAGGGCGGTTTGCACTTGGGGCTATCTGGTTTTGGTTTTTGGAGCCACGACGTGCCCGGTTTCCACGGTGTGCCCAATTTTATGAATTCGGTAATTCCAGACGATTTGTACGTGCGGTGGACGCAGTTTGGCGTGTTCACTTCGCACATACGTTACCACGGCACCTCGAAACGTGAACCTTATTATTATCCCGAAATTTCAAATATTGTTCGTAAGTGGTGGAAACTCCGTTATGCCTTGTTGCCCTATATTTTACAGGAAAGCGATAAAACCACAAATTCAGGGTTCCCGGTAATTCGCGCTTTATTGATGCACCACCCCAACGATAAAATGGTTTGGCATATAGACGACCAATATTATTTTGGAGATGATTTTTTGGTGGCACCAATGATGAATTCCGAAAATAAAAGGGATGTTTATCTGCCCGAAGGCAATTGGATTAATTTCTTCACAGGAGAAAAAACAACGGGGAATTGTTGGCTGAATAATTTCGAATCACCTATGGAAGATATGCCGGTATGGGTGGTTGAAGGTGCCGAAATCCCTCTATATCCAGAGCACGTAAACTGTACAGACGATATGGATTTGAAAAAAACAATAAAGCTGAAAATAAACGATGATTTCAAAGGTATTTGGAAACATCTGGATTTTATAAAATAAACCAATTAAGTAAAACAATTAAAAGCTAACAAAAATGAGTGCAGTTATAACCAATGAACAATTGGCCCAGTTTAAGGAAGATGGGTTTTGTATTGTAAAAAACGTAATTCCGCAAGAACTTATTGAACGTTTACGCAGTGAGTGCCAAAGGTTCATAAAAGAGAAAGATGATGAAATGGACAAAAAAGGTGTTGAGGTTGATGAGATAAACCATAAAGGAAAACGCTATTTTATAGCATTGCGCTACAAGGATAGCGAAACCATGCAAGACCTTATTTTTGGCAAGGAAATGGAAGAAATTACCCGTAAAGTTTTAGGCGAAGAAGTATATTTGTTTTTAGAGCAGTTTGTAGTTAAGGCAGCTGATAAAGGGATGACCTTTTCTTGGCACCAAGATTCAGGGTATTTGGATTTTGAACACAAACCTTATTTATCGGTTTGGTGTCCGTTGGATGATGTAACCGAAGAAAACGGCACAGTATATTTGTTGCCATACAAAGACGCCGGTACAGAAAAAAGAATCGATCACGTTTTGCAGGAAGGCACTAACGATAAAATAGGTTATTTTGGCGATAACCCGGGGATTCCAGCCGTTTTAAACGCAGGTGATGTAGCGTTGTTTTCAAGTACTTGTTTCCACAGAAGCGGGTCGAACACAACAAACAAATCGAGACGTGTGTTGTTGATTCAGTATTCGGCAGAACCTATTATGAAAAATGGAAGCGAACCGCTTTATTGGGCAGAGCCTTTTATAAAAAAAGGAGAAAAAATTAGTGCGTACTAAACGCATTTTATTTTAAAAGGTACAATTGCTCAGGGTTGTTTTGTTACACTCTGGGTAATTCTGTTTTATAAACAGTTAACATTGTAAAGCAGAACATCATTACACATTAAACGATAAAAGATGAATATTTACGACCAACTTAACATTCTTGATTTTGCCGTAGTCGCCCTATATTTAATCGTACTGGTAGGCTTAGGGGCTTGGTTTAGTTTAAGGAACAAGCGAGGCGATGACGAAAATTATTTTTTGGCAGGTAACTCGTTAAGTTGGAAAAGTATTGGGTTTAATATGTGGGGTACCAACGTAGGGCCTTCTATGCTAATTGCCAATGCCAGTATTGGTTATACCACGGGGCTTGTTGCCGGAAACTTTTCGTGGTATGCCTTCATTTTTATTTTCTTATTGGCAGTGGTTTTTGCACCGCGATATTTGGGGGCTAGGGTACAAACCTTACCCGAATTTATGGGCAAACGTTTTGGGAATTCCACCCAAAATATATTGGCATGGTACACCATTGTTACGGTGTTGTTGAGTTGGCTGTCGTTGACTTTATTTGCAGGTGGTATTTTAATTCAGCAGATATTGAACTTGCCCATGTGGCTATCGGTAGTGATATTACTAATCATTGCTGCTTTTTTTACTTTGGCAGGAGGATTGAAAACCATAGTTTACACCAACGTTATCCAAATGGTGTTGTTGATAATCGTTTCGTTTGTATTGATGTGGGTTGGATTGGATAAAGTGGGTGGTTTTGGTCAATTGGTAAGCCAAACGCCTTCAAATTATTGGAATATGTTTTTGCCATCCGATGACGCCAATTATCCATGGATTGCTATTCTTTTGGGCTATCCGGTAATGGGTGTATGGTTTTGGTGTACCGATCAATCTATGGTACAATCGGTTTTAGGAGCGAAAAGTATAAAAGAAGGGCAGTTGGGGGCCAATTTCACAGCTTGGTTAAAAATTATCGATGTGCCTTTGTTCATACTGCCGGGCATTATGTGCTTTGTTTTATTTCCGGCTTTAGAAAATCCAGACGCCGCATACATGACCATGGTAACGGAACTCTTTCCAACCGGAATGAAAGGCTTGGTTATGGCCGTTTTAATTGCTGCCTTGGTAAGTACCATCGACTCATCTTTAAACGCCTTGAGTACCGTTTTTACCATGGATGTTTACGTGAAAAAATTCAACCCGAAGGCCAGCCAAAAGCGTATCGTTAAAGTAGGGCATATCGTAACTGTTGTCGGTGCCATTATATCCATTTTTATTACTCTGGCCATCGATAGCATTAAAGGTTTAAACCTGTTCGATGTATTCCAATCGGTATTGGGTTTCATCGCTCCACCAATGTCGGTAGTCTTTTTGTTCGGTGTACTATGGAAAAAAACCACCGCAAGAGCCGCCAACAGTATCTTGGTTTTCGGAACAATATTCAGTTTAACGATTGGAATCCTTTATTTATGGGTGTTCCCCAACGATCCCGAAAGTGCCGTAAAAATCTGGCCACATTTCTTATTGCTGTCCTTTTACATTTTTGTTGTTTTGTCTGTAGTAATAGTAGTGATTTCGTTGTTGGATAAAAAAAGTGAGTCGTTTAAAAGCACCTTAGATTTTAGTGGATTAACCAAAGTGGCGCCAAAGGTAAAATTATTATGGGCAGTACTGTTTGTAGCCATGATATGTCTGTACCTGTATTTTAATGGAAATTAATTAGAAAAGTAAATTAAAAAATGATAAAAAACACAAACGATGGTACCAATAATCCTCCATCATTGCGTATTGATATAAATTACGGAACATGCGAAGACCTACCAACGTTTTCAACGGGGCCAAAGGCGGATGATCGCGAAAAGCACGAGGCTATTGCAAAAGCAGGTTTTGGCGGCATTCAGGATGGCGACCCTAAACTATGCGAAGAGTTCGGTTTGCAACTAACGGCCCATGCACGCATTAATGAAGTGGGCGATTTGGACGATTTAATGCCCGTTTGGAAAAGCGGAAACTACAACTGTGCCTCCATCCATTTAGGTTGGGGTATGGAAAGTGATGCCGAAATGGATACTTTGGTGCAATATGTGATGGAAACTTCAGAAAAGTTCGATTTCCCCATTTACATTGAAACCCACCGCGCCACTATTACCCAAGATTTATGGCGAACAGTAGAATTGACCAAACGTTTTCCCGAAGTACGCTTCAATGGCGATTTTTCGCATTGGTACACGGGGCAGGAAATGGTGTATGGCGGTATAGAAAACAAGTGGGAATTCATCCAACCGGTGTTCGATAGGGTGCGTTTTATGCACGGAAGGATAGGAAATCCGGGCTGTATTCAAGTGGATGTAAAATGCAAAAATGCAGATTATGTTCAGCATTTTAAAGACATGTGGAAACGTTCGTTTTTAGGCTTTTTAAAATCGGCAAAGCCGGGCGATTACATCTGTTTTACGGTAGAATTGCTTAAAGCCGAAATATTTTACGAAAGAACCATCCTTTCAAAAGAAGGTAACGAAATTGAAGAAGGCGACCGTTGGCAACAAGCTTTATTATACAAAGAAATTATTGAGGAGTGCTGGGAAGCCGCACAAAAGGAAATAGTTTCAAAACAAATTTGATAAAACAACGATATTGCTCTAAAAAAAAAGCGTATTCAATAATTAAGAAAAATGGAACAACAAAAAGGAAGCTTAAAAAGTACAATAACGGTATCGCTTACCAATTATTTAGATGCGGGTGCTATTGTGGCCGGAGCAAGCGGATTGACGCTTTGGCAAAATTACCTAGGGCTTACAGAAGGAAACTTGGGCTGGTTAAACGCTATAAGTGCTAACGCTTTTGGAGCTGCTTTAGGAGCCATCATCGGAGGTTTTCTGGCCGACAATTATGGCCGGAAAAAGATTTACACCTACAATATGTTGGTGTATATGTTGGGGGTGGCCATTATTATGTTTACGGTAAATTTCCCGATGTTGTTAACAGGATTTTTAATTACCGGTATCTCGGTAGGGGTAGGCGTTCCGGCATCTTGGACGTACATTTCTGAAAATTCGGAAGTTAAAAACCGCGGGCGTAATATGGGGATTTCCCAGTTTGCCTGGGGTGTGGGGCCTACAATAATTTTGCTTTTAGGCATGTTATTGGCACCGGGAAAAGATGATGCTTCGGCGGGAGTTTTGTTCGGTTTTGTAAAATCAATTGCAGAAATTTTTATAGGAAGCGATGCGAGTGTTGAAGCGGTTAACGTGTTTAGTAGCCGTATTATTTTTGGTTCGTTGTTCATTGTCGGTTTTATCGCGTGGAACCTTCAGCGAAAGCTCGATGAATCAAAAGAATGGTTAGAAGCCAAAGAAAAGCAGGGCAAAGAAAAGCAACCCAGTGTTTTTGCGTCTTTCGGAACGCTGTTTACCAACAAAGTAAATATCAAAACCATGCTTTTTTTAGCGGGAATTTATGTGACTTGGAATATGGTAGCTTCCGTAATGGGCTTTTTCCAGCAACATATTTATGAAACGGCGGGCGGGCTTTCCAACGAAGAGGCCAATATGGTATCGGCCATTCAATGGCTCATCATTATTGCTGTAACGTATTTTGGGTTCTCGATGCTTATCGATAAAGTGAATCAACGTATGTTATATTTTGTCGGCACGGTCATAGGAATTGTGGCTTGGGGGATTCTCATTTTTATTGGCATTAAAAACTACATTGCATTATGGGCCTTTACCATTTTGTGGGGTGTACATGCCGGATTAAGTGTACAGGCATTTTATGCGCTTTGGGCTTCAGAATTGTTCCCGGCAAAATACCGTGCAGCCGCACAAGGCATCATGTTTTTTGCGGTTAGGGCCATAGCGGCCATTTGGGGGTTTGGTTTTGTGTTTATTTATGGAGAGCACGGCGAAGGCTTTCATACGGCGGCTAATGTTATGATTGGATTGCTTATCGTTGCTTTAATAATTGGAACCATTTGGACACCGAAAACACAAGGTAAAACATTAGATCAAATTACAGAAGAAAGATACGGAGACGATATTTAAAAGCGTTTTCGTGTCTTTATCAAATAAATTAAAAATGATTGAATTAAAGTTTCAAAATACTTGGTGAGGTAGCCAAAAAGCCTTACTCCTTTGTTCTTGACTCTTTAATCTAAAATACAAACAAATGAATAATTCTTTTTTACCGGATACTGCCCCAACTTGGATTTGGTATCCCGGTGATTTCGAAATATGGTTAAGCAACAAAATGCAAGTGCGCCGTACCGAGCGCGAGGCTGTTTTTCCGCCACTGTGGCGCTATTACAGTCCGTATCCGTTGGTAACCTTTCAAACCGAAGTGGATATACCGGAAGAGGATGACATAAAAATATATTCCGAAGGGCCTTTTCAGCTTTTGGTTGATGACGTTCAAATATACGGTCAGCCAAAATCCATAAAAATAGCCGCCGGAAAGCACAAAATTTCCTTTAAGGTTTATAATCAGGAAGTCTTGCCCGCCATTTTTATCGATGGAAAATATATAAAATCCAATGCGTCTTGGAAGGTTACCAATGAAGATAAACTTTGGATTGATGAAAACGGAAAGGCGCAACAATCGGGGACGCCGTGGATGCCCGTAGGCTCATGGAATTTTGATACGCCCGACAAAAAACCTTCAGAATTTCAATTGGCCACCGAGCCGTGGAACGCCAAAAACACCGAAAACATAAACGGCAGCGAGTTAATCGATTTTGGAAAAGAAACCTTCGGCTACATAAAATTCCACGGTTTAAAAGGCAAAGGCAATTTAACCTTGTACTACGGCGAATCGCGCGAGGAAGCGTTGGATTCTGAAAAATGTGAAACTTTAGACCGCCTGTCGTTTGATGGCACACAACCGGAAGATTATGTATTGGAAGGTTCAAAAGCATTTCGGTTTGTTCAAGTGCAAAAAGACGCATCGTTGGAGTACGATTCCATTTCCATGCTTTATGAATTTTTGCCTTTAGATTACCGCGGAAGTTTTAAATCTTCCGATAAGCTGTTGAACCAAATTTGGGATGTTTCAGCATACACCATGCATTTAACCACACGGGAATTTTTTATCGATGGCATTAAACGCGACCGTTGGATTTGGGCAGGCGATGCGCATCAAAGTTATTTGATGAACTATTACCTGTTTTTCGATTCGCCATCTGTAGAACGTACCATGGTAGCCCTTCGCGGAAAAGAGCCTGTTACGGCACATATCAATATTATTATGGATTATTCGCTGTATTGGTTTATAGGGGTTCACGATTATTATCTATATACTGGCGATACCAAATTCATAAAAACCTTTTACCCACGCATGAAAACGCTTATGGATTATTGCTTGGGCAGAAGAAACAGCGAAGGCTTTTTAGAACCTTTGGAAGGCGATTGGGTGTTTATCGATTGGGCCGACGGATTGCCAAAAACAGGCGAAGTGAGTTTCGAGCAAATGCTTTTGGCCAAAAGTTTGGAAGCCATGGCCGTGAGTGCAAAAATTGCAAACGAAGCAGAAGACCAAAAGAAATACGAAGACTTGGCGGCAGATTTAAAAGCAAAATTATTTGATGTATTTTGGGATGACAATAATCAAGTGATGAAGCACCAACGCATTGATGGCGACATTCAGGATATTGTAACGCGCTATGCTAATATGTTCGGTATCTTTTTCAATTATTTTGATGATGCCCAAAAACAAAGCGTAAAAGAAAAGGTGTTGCTCAATGATGATATCCTTGAAATCACAACGCCATATATGCGTTTTTATGAGTTGGAAGCCTTGTGTGCGATGGGCGAACAAGAGTTTGTTCTCAATGAAATTCGCGATTATTGGGGCGGTATGCTAAACCTGGATGCGACATCATTTTGGGAAAAATACGACCCGAAACAAAGTGGTGAAGAACATTTGGAAATGTACGGTCGCCCTTACGGGAAAAGTCTCTGCCACGCTTGGGGAGCCAGCCCCATTTACCTTTTCGGGCGCTATTATTTGGGTGTAGAGCCCACAGCACCGGGATATTCTAAATACGACATTAAGCCTAATTTGGGCGGATTGGAATGGATGGAAGGTAAAGTACCCACACCAAACGGCGAAGTAGAAGTTCGCATCACTCAAAACGAAATCAAGGTAAAAGCTTCCGAAGGCGAAGGCACCTTAACGTTCAGTAGTAAAATTGAACCTTCAACTAATTCGGGAAGCATTTCCGCTTTAAGCGAAAATAAATATCAGTTGCCGATCAAAAAAAATACGGCATATACAATTAAATATAACGCTCTATAAATTTTCATAATGAATACGTTTTTTAAAAAGTTATCTTTTCTTTTAGTTTTTTCAGGGTTAACCGCAATGGCGCAAAACACCGAAATTCAATATTTATCCGGTACAGGGTACCAAGACACCAAAGAATGGGAGTTTAAAGTGTCCGACGGGCGAAAAAGTGGTGAATGGAGCACTATTAATGTGCCATCGGTTTGGGAGCAGGAAGGCTTTGGTACCTATCAATACGGTATCCGTTTTTACGGAAAACCATTTCCCGACGGGATTGCCGACGAAGTTGGGCAATATAAATACACTTTTGAAGTGCCCAAATCGTGGGAAAACAAACGTGTAAAAATTGTATTCGATGGTTCGATGACCGATACCAAAGTGCGCATCAACGGGCGTTCGGCCAGCGACGACGAGCACCAAGGCGCATTTTACCGCTTTAAATACGAAATCACCGATTTGCTTAAATACGGAAAAGAAAACGTACTTGAAGTAACGGTGGCCAAAGAATCTAAAAATGCCAGTGTGAACTTGGCCGAGCGCCGTGCCGATTACTGGAATTTTGGAGGCATTTTCCGTCCGGTATTTTTAGAAGCGCTTCCGGCAACACATATAGATTATGCCGCTTTAAAGGCCGAGGCTGACGGTACGTTTGAAGCCAATGTGTTTTTAGGAAGCGGAGCGAAAAATATTTCGGCCGAAATTACCATTACAGATGCTAACGGAAAAAAACTAGGTTCAACCGTTAAAGCGGAAGGAATCAATGGCGCCGATAAAATTCATTTGGCACAACAGTTTAAAAACGTAAAACAATGGACGGCCGAAACGCCCAATCTTTATAAAGCTGAAATCAAATTGTTGAAAGACGGTAAGGCCATTCATCAAATAACCGAAACCATAGGGTTTAGAAGCATCGAAATCCGTAAAGGCGATGGCATATACGTAAACGGCGAACGCGTGTTGATGAAAGGGGTAAACCGCCACAGTTTTTGGCCGGAATCGGGAAGAACTTTAAACAAAGAATTGAATTACGCCGATGTACGTTTGATTAAGGAAATGAACATGAACGCCGTGCGTTTGTCGCATTACCCGGCAGATCCGGATTTTCTGAAAGCTTGTGATGAACTCGGGCTGTATGTGATGAACGAACTGGCAGGCTGGCACGGGAAATATGACGATGCCGTAGGCAAAAAATTGGTGAAGGAAATGGTAACACGAGATTTGAACCACCCAAGCATTATTTTCTGGGCCAACGGAAATGAAGGAGGCTGGAACACCAACTTAGACGACCAATTTGATATTTGGGACTTGCAAAAACGCCCAGTGCTGCATCCGCAACAAGAACACGCCGGTGTTGAGACCATGCACTACCGATCGTATGGTGAAACTTTAGAGTATTTTAGAGACGATAATATTTTTATGCCAACCGAATTCCTTCATGGATTGTACGACGGAGGGCACGGAGCCGGACTGGACGATTATTGGGAAGTGATGCGAAAGCACCCAAGAAGCGGTGGCGGATACCTCTGGGTTTTTGCAGACGAAGGCATTGCGCGCACCGATCAAAACGGACGTATAGATAACCAAGGCAATTACGGTGCCGATGGTATTGTAGGGCCGCACCACGAAAAAGAAGGGAGTTTCTTTACAATTAAAGAAGTGTGGTCGCCTATAATGATTATGGAAAAACCAGAATTGGGCGATGATTTTGATGGTACATTTACCATTGAAAACCGATACGATTTCACCAATACAAACACCTGTACTTTCGAATGGGAATTGGTGAATTTTGCTTCACCACTAAACGGAAAAGAAGCTCGTAAAACCTTTAAAAAAGGAACGATAAAATCACCCAATATTGCTCCTAAAGAAACCGGAACCTTGAAACTGGATTTGCCAAACAGTTGGCAAAGTGCCGATGTGCTGTATGTAAAAGTGACGGATAAAAGTGGACACGAATTATGGACTTGGGATTTTACTTGGGAGAAAAAAGCAGGTTTAAAATTAGCTTCAGGAAAAGTGAAATTGGAAGAAACCGATGCTAATTATACGGTTTCTGCCGAAAAAACCGAAGTGAGAATTGATAAATCTTCCGGTAAATTAATTGAAGTTATTCAAAATGGAAAAACCATAAGCTTGGCCAACGGTCCAAAAATTATCATGGCGCGTCGTGGCGACAGAACTTTAGATGGTACCGTGAATCCCGATTTCTTAAAAGGCGAAGATCGTATCTACAAAGAATTTGCGTGTTGGGACGAAGAGGTGAATTGTTCTGAAAACCTATTGAATATTTCTGCCAAGGAAGAAAAAGGAAAAGTAGTTGTAGAAGCCAATTACCACGGTATTCTTCAAAAAGTGGTTTGGACGATTGATGGCGAAGGGTTAATCCAATTAGATTACGAATACGAATATAACGGGGTTGTAGATTTAGCGGGAGTATATTTCGATTATCCGGAAGAAAAAATGAAGTCTAAAAAATGGTTGGGCGATGGGCCGTATCGAGTTTGGCAAAACCGTTTAAAAGGAACCACTTTAGATATTTGGGAAAATGATTATAACGATCCCATTCCCGGAGAATCGTTCAATTATCCAGAATTTAAAGGGTATTTCAATAACTGGAAATGGGCTGAATTTACCACGGAAGAAGGAAAAATCCATATCGAAAATAAAGGCACAGATACCTATTTGGGGGTGTATTCGCCTCGTGATGGCCGCGATGCATTATTGTACACCATTCCTAATACCGGAATTGCCGTGTTGGATGTGATTCCGCCAGCAAGAAACAAAGTGAATGCAACTGATTTGGTTGGGCCTTCATCGCAACCAAAATGGTTAAGCGGATTGCAAAAACGAACCGTGTATTTAAAGTTTGATAAATAATACTTGTCAACCTGAAATGTCGCACTGAGCGCAGTCGAAGTGCTTTTAAAAATATAATGTAAAATGAAAACAAAAAACATAGTTCAATTTGCTGCAATAATCGGTATTCTGGTTTCAGTAATTTCTTGCGCTTCAAAACCCGAAAAGCTAAAAAAACGCGACATTACCGATGCGGTGATGCAAGAAATCTATGAGGAAATTAAAACGCCTCATAAGTACGGTTTGGTAATGGTACCTACTGATAATTCATACAAAATAGATTGCCCCAGTATCTTTAAAAAAGATGGCAAATGGTACATGACCTATTTAATTTTTGAAGGCCGTGGTTACGAAACTTGGTTGGCTGAAAGTGACGATTTGTTGCACTGGAATCACTTAGGGAAAGTGATGTCTTTTTCAAAAGATACCACCGAATGGGACGTGAACCAAAAAGCAGGCTATATTGCGTTGCAAGACCCTACTTGGGGTGGTTCTTATGAATGGAATGCTTTTGATAACAAATACTGGATGAGTTATTTTGGTGGAAACACAAAAGGCTACGAAGCCGGAATTTTATCTATGGGCATGGCTTACACCGACGAGTTGCCAACCCGGCCAAAAGAATTTAAACGTTTGCCAGAACCTGTTTTAAGGCCAAATGATGATAAAGC
>CAZZDI010000025.1:19221-20787 GCA_964653155.1 uncultured Flavobacteriaceae bacterium
GATACTTGGGTGATGTTTTATTTTGGAGCGTTCTGGACCGGTTGGGATCAGGGAGCGTTCAACCGTTTTGCGGTTTCCAACGATTTAATTCACTGGAAAGATTGGGAAGGCGATAATTTAATTGAATCTACCGAACCTTATGACGAACAATTTGCTCACAAATCGTTTGTGGTAAAGCATGACGGAACCGTGTACCATTATTATTGTGCCGTAAACAAAGCAGGCCAGCGTGGTATTGCCTTGGCAACATCAAAAGATATTGGAAAAAGTGATTTACATTTTGTAGAAATTGAAGAAAAAAAGGATGAAAAAGAGTAAGGTATTCTTCATATTATTTTTAAACTGTTTTTTTTTAAGTCAAGCACAAACGGTAACAAACGAACCCGCAGGAATTCCTGAACCGGCAAAAAAATACAGCTACACGCCATGGGAAGATCCATTGGTAACCAGTATAAACCGACAGCCAGCACGTGCAACATCCTATTCCTATAAAACGGTAGAAGATGCTTTAGAGGGCAATAGGGAAAAGAGCCGTTTTTTGTCATTAAATGGCAAATGGGATTTTAAATACTCGGTAAACCTGGATCAAGCGCCTAAAGATTTTTACAAAACCGAAGTTCAAGGCTGGGATAAAATGGAAGTGCCATCCAACTGGGAGTTAAAGGGCTACGATATTCCTATTTATAAAAGTGCGGTGTATCCGTTCCGTCCCATCAACCCGCCTTATGTGCCAAAAGATACCAACGGCATTGGCTCGTATCAAACGAAGTTCAAAATTCCAAAGGAGTGGAATAAAAGCATGACGGTAACGCTTCATTTTGGAGCCGTAAGTTCTGCGTTCCAAGTGTGGTTAAATGGCGAGTTTTTAGGATATGGTGAAGACAGTTTTTTGCCATCAGAATTTAATATTTCTCCGTATTTAAAAGCAGGGGAAAATGTGTTGTCGGTTCAAGTGATGCGTTATAGCGATGGCGCGTATTTGGAGGACCAAGACCATTGGCGATTAAGCGGCATTCAGCGCGAGGTTTTTGTAATGGCCGAACCAAAATTGCGTATTCAAGATTTTTTCTATCAAACCAAATTAGATAAAGAATATAAAAATGCGGTGTTTCAATTGCGTCCAGAACTGGAAAATTTAACAGGAGATACCATTAGAAATGCCAAATTTGAATTTCAATTATATAACGCTAAAAACGAAGCGCTTTTCGAGAAACCTATCGATACTTTAGCGAACGCTATTATCAACGAAAGCTATCCAAGATTGGATAATGTGCGCTTTGGTTTCTTCGAAAAAAAGATTGAAAACCCGAAAAAATGGAGCTCCGAAGAACCCAATCTTTACACTTTGGTGATGACTTTAAAAGATGAAAACGGTACTATTTCCGAAGTAAAATCTTGTAAGGTTGGTTTTCGTTCCATCGAGTTTTCAAAAGACAATGGTAAGCTGTTAATCAATGGCAAGGAAACTTATATTTATGGAGTCAATCGTCACGACCATCATCCGGTTCGTGGTAAAGCGTTAACTAGAGAAGATATTGAGCAAGATGTGAAAACCATCAAGCAATT
>CAZZDI010000025.1:20887-22031 GCA_964653155.1 uncultured Flavobacteriaceae bacterium
TACGAGTTAAAACCTTTGGATGTTAAAGCAGGAGAAGAAACGGTTATCGATATTCAAAAATACCTTCCTAAAATGTCATCGGAAGCTGAGTATTTCTTAAATATCGAATTTCAATTGTCTGAAGGTAAACCATGGGCAAGCAAAGGTTTTGTGGTGGCTACCGACCAGTTTTTAGTAAACCAAAAAGATGAGTTTGAGTACACTTCAAAATCAAAAAATAGATTAAAAGTGGTAGAGTCAAATACGGATTATCAAGTAAACGGAGAGCATTTCAATATCACATTCAATAAAGAAAACGGCGCACCAACGTCGTACCTGTTTAAAGGGGAAGAACAAATTTTTGCTCCGTTGTTGCCCAACTTTACACGACCATTAACCGATAACGATGCTAAAGGATGGAAACCACATAAAAAACTAAAACCTTGGTATGACAATGAACCCAAACTGATTTCGATAAGCAGTAAAAGTTCAGAAAACGATGTGATTATTGTTTCAAAATACGAAATCATCAAAGACAGTGCGAGTGTAAACATTACTTACAACGTTAAACCCGACGGGATTATAAAAGTCGATTACCAATTAAACGCTTCACCCGATTTGCCAAACCTGCCAAAAGTAGGCATGCAAATGGGAATTAAAGATGATTTCAGACAAATTTCTTGGTACGGAAAAGGCGAGTTGGAAAACTATGTCGATAGAAGTTTTGGCTTTCCAATTGCGCGTTACAGTTTGCCTTTAAACCATTTTATGGAGCCGTATGTACGACCACAAGAAAACGGAAACCGTACCGAAGTACGCTGGTTGGCGAGTACTACAGAAACGAAAAATAAAGGGATTTTGGTGGTTGGAAATCAACCGTTGAGTATGAGCGTTTGGCCATATACAGAAGACAATATCAACGAAGCCAGACATACTTACGATTTAAAGGAATCGGGATATTTAACCTTAAATATCGATTTGATTCAAATGGGAATTGGTGGTAACGATAGTTGGTCGCCAGTGGGTGCTCCGATGGAAAAATATCAAATTCCGTCTAAAAATTACGAGTATAGTTTTTACATCACACCGTTTCAATCGAACAAATCAGGATTAGAAAAAACTTTAGAAAAATTTAAGTATTAATGCGTTTTAAGTTCAAACATAT
>CAZZDI010000026.1:0-13377 GCA_964653155.1 uncultured Flavobacteriaceae bacterium
TGTTTCGGATGTGCCCCAAATGCAGTGGTTTGTTGGTGTTTGGCGACGAGTACTCGACCATAATGGCTTTTTCATTGGGGTTGGGCTGTACCAATCCGAATGCCCCATCAGCTTTTATACCATTGAAAAAATCAATATAATACGAATCTCTTATTTCAATATTCAAAAAGCCTTTTACCACGTTAAACGCCTTTACGTTATCGACGTGCTCTACCAAATAATTTCCAATGGTTTCGCCAATTTGCACCGGATTCCCTTTTACAAAGCGCAACATTGGGAACACCACTACGGTAATATCGCCAGCAAATTCTTTTCTGGTGGCTTGGAATTCAACCGATTCCAATTCCACATTAAAATTGGATTTTACAGCTTGTTTTACGTCGTTCGATAAGGTTTCTTGAAGGCTCATTTCACTCATTTTATTAAGTGTGCAAAGATAGAATTTTTAAATCAAGATTATAGCCTAATTTCATAATAGATGTGCTTCTTCATATTCTACAAAAAAACAGACAAAACACCATAAGCAACACATTTTCAACACCGTAAAACAATGACAGAAAAAGCATGCTTTTTAAGTACATTTTTGCCTTTTTTCTATGATTTTTGCCTTTTATCTATTCGTCGATTTTTCGCTTTTTTGCGCCTTGTCGTTTTAACTAATTTATTGGCATTAAAACGCAGAAATTAGAATATAATTTCTCTTTTTCACCACTTTTGTGCGGTAATGCTATTATTTCAATTTTAACTGAATTGAATTTAATTAACAACAAATTACAGCTTAGTAAAGCTATCTTATTTTCCCTCAAATTTAAGACACCTGTAAACGTGGCTTTATTACCGCTGTGATTTAACCGTTTTATGAGGAGAATAATAATTTTAGGGATGATGCTAACTGTATCTATAGGCTTTTCGCAGGCTGACGATATAGACGGTTTGGCTATTGAACTTGCTTTTCAGGACCAAGATTCCTTAAAGGTTGACACCTCATTAAAACTTATTAGACTGTTGTACAATGCCAACGACTACGAACGCGCATTGAAATACGTAATAGAAAGTGAAAAGCTATCGCATACGTTGAACTACACCGAGGCCATTGCCGAAATCACCTACTACAAATCCTTAATTTATGCCCATAAAGGCGATTACATAAATGCCGTTAGCGGGTACAACAAATCGAAGGATTTATTTAAACAGCTACGAGACACCCTGGGCATTGCCAAAGTAAACAATGGTATTGGGTTGATTGAAATTAAGCGGGGCAACTATACTAAAGGACTTCAATATTCGCTTTTGGCCATTAGTGAACTAGAAAAGCGAAACCTTACCCAAGAACTCAATTTAACATATAGTAATTTAGCCGAAGCTTATTACAATATTAATGCTTTCGATAAATCCATTGAATTTTATTTAAAGGCGCTTGAAAAACAAAAAGCCCTCGAAGATGTTGAAGGCATAAACCAATCGAGCTTAAGGTTGGCCGACCTGTATTCCAACAGAAAAGAACACCGAAAAGCTATCGATTTTTACCAAAGTGTATTACAGGGCAATGTTGCCAAAGGAGACTCGCTTCGCGGTGTGTTGCTTCCTAAATTGGGCGGCGAATACCTTAAATTTAACGATTACAGCAATGCCACCAAATACCTCGTACAGAGCTATAATTTAAACCACCGCAGTAAAGACCCATTGGGCATGTTGCTTACCCTAAACAATCTGGGCGATTTAAACATTAGGCAAAACCGATTGAAAACCGCAGAAAATCAATTATTGGAAGCCGGCGAACTGGCCAAAACATTAAACAATAAAACCGAGCTACTAAAACACTATAAACTACTAAAAACTCTCGACTCGACCAGAAAACGTTTTGACAAAGCCTTTGTTTGGCAACGTGAATATTACGAACTGAACAAAGAATTAAAACTTAACGAATCTGAAGTAAAAGTTACAAGTGTACCGTTAGAAGATTTCAGTTTAGATACCAATGCCACAGCGCCCAACGTTGATGCACCCCATGAAGAAACACCAAAAACCTCAGCCTCAAATTCGGGCAACGACCGCTTAGGGAAGTTCAAGTTAATTTTTTATGGTCTGTTGGCTGCGCTTGCCATTGTCTCTACGTTTCTGGTACTCATTTACTTAAAGCGGAACAACCATATTAAGTACATGCAGGAACTGGAAGAAAAGAACCTGAAAATAGAACTGCAAAACGAAGCCTTTTTAGAACAGACCAAACACCTTGAAAACGTAAACAACGTAAAGGACAAATTGTTCTCTATTGTTTCGCACGATTTAAAGGACTCGCTATCATCCATCAATGGTTTTATCGACTTGCTTAAAGAAGGCTCGCTGTCGCGGGAAGAATTCGATAATTTAATTCCAGAATTGAGTGAAAACGCCAACAATGCGTCGTTATTGCTGTTCAACTTACTAAATTGGTCTAAATCGCAAATGCAGTCTTTAGAGCCCAAACCCAGTTTATTTGATGTACAGGAAGTTTTTGAAGACAAAGTGAAACTGATTGAACCCCGTATGCAAAGTAAGGGCATCGATTTGGTGGACCACTCGTTGCGTGATTTTGCTTATGCCGACAGAAGTATGTTTGAGATTGTTGTTCAAAACCTATTGGCCAACGCCCTAAAATTCTGTAGCAAAGGCGACACCATTACCATTTCCAACCACATTAGCAACGGCAGTTGCATTATTAGCATTGCCGATACCGGAGTGGGCATTTCAAAAGAAAACCTCTCGAAATTATTCAAAAACAGCTCGTTTACCACGGTGGGCACCAATAACGAAAAAGGCACCGGTTTAGGATTATCGATCTGTAAAGAGTTGGTAGAACTCAATAACGGTAAAATTTGGGTGGAAAGCACCCAAGGCGTGGGCAGTACTTTTTATGTACAATTGCCAAAAACGAAACCCGCGGAATAATACAGGTTCAGTTATTTTTTAGGCAAAAACACTTCGGCCATCATGCATCGCGCCGAACCACCACCACAAGTTTCTATAGTTTCCAGTGAGCTATAAAGTATTTCGGTATGCTTTTTTAAAGCCTCTATTTGATTTGCCGTCAGTGCTTTGTAAGCCGCCTCGCTCATTACCAAATACAACTTATCGCCTTCACCTTTTACTTGAAGCATGTTTCCTGCAAAATGTTTTAATTGCTCTTCGGTAATATCAATAATTTCTTTACCGCTTTCTTTTAAATGCTTGATGACATTTTTACGCTCTTTTTTATCGTCAATGCTACTTAAACAAACCACGGCAAAGGTTTCGCCCACGCACATCATTACATTGGTGTGGTAAATGGGTTTTCGTTGGCCATCAACGGTTTGGTTGGCTGTAAACACCACTGGAAAATATTCAAAATCTTCGCAAAACTCGATAAACAAATCCTCGTCGGCACGTGGCGATAACGCACAATAGGCCTTCCGGTTTTCTCGGTCCAACACTACACTGCCCGTACCTTCCAAAAAAATATCTTCTTCCTCGGCACTGGTGTAATCAATAATATTTTCAATTGAAAATCCCTGCTCTTCCAAAATTTCCAAAATATCCTCTCGGCGTTCCAAACGGCGATTTTCTGCAAACATGGGATACAATCCCACGTCGCCATTTTCGTGGAACGACACCCAATTGTTTGGAAAAACAGCATCGGGGGTATCAGTACCTTCACTATCATTCACCACAACAACATTCACACCAACCTGCCTCAATTTTTCAACAAACGCATCAAACTCCTGTTGTGCTTTGGCCGTAATGGCATTGGGCAACAAGTTGGCCGATTCTTGATAATAATTGTTTACCGCAGTTTGTTCGTTCATCCTGAAATTTACAGGGCGAACCATTAAAATGGTATTGGTGGTTTGTGGCATAGTGCTTAAATGTTTGTGTCACAAAAATAGTATTTAGATTGCAAGTAATCAATCCCTAACCAAAGGCATGGTGCTACAACGTAGCAGGCCTTCCTGTTTGCTGATTTCGGCATAGGGCACTTCTTCAACGGTAAAGCCATTTTGGCACAGCCAAGTATTTAAACGTGTAAAGTTTTTTTCTGAAATGACCACATCTTCCGAAATGGAAAACACATTGCTGCACATTTGGTACATTTCATCTTTTGTAATTTCAAAAATGTTCTCCTTTCCGAAGAAATTAACCAGCCAATTATATTCCCTTTCTATTAAAAATCCGTTTTTATGGAGGATGGCCTTTCCTTTGCCCAAAGGTTGAAAACAGCAATCGAGATGCAGGGCATTTTCTTTGGCATTGGTATTCGATTTTCTAAGTTCGAAAGATTTCACGATTTTATCGGGAAACAATTCCTGAATGGCAATCACGGCATCTAAATTGGTGCGTGCGGTAATAATATCGGGATAATCCTCTCCCGAATAAGTCCCTATAAAAATATAGTCGTTCCACGGAATAACATCACCGCCTTCTACATGGCATTCCTCGGGTAAAATGACACGGTTTTCGCGGGGCACCTGGTTCCAAACATATCGTATGGCCTCAATTTCCTTTTCCCTGTTTGGCAAAATATTAGCCCGTATTATTTTGTTTTCTATTACAAAGGCAATATCGCGCGTAAAAATTTGGTTGCAGTCTTTAATCACTTCGGGCCTAAACACCTGCACATTGTATTTTTTAAAAACTTGGGCAACGGCATCCATTTCGCGCACCATATCGGCCTCTATTGGGTAAGTACCGGCCAGCACATGCTCAATGCTTTTGGGATCGTAGCATTCCTCTACTTTTGGCGTGGGGCCATTACTTTCTGCCGTTCCTAAAATAACAGAGCGCAAACGCGACGTTTCGTTTTTTACATTGAGCTTTATCATGCGGTAAATATAAAAAAGCTCCTTAACTAAAATGTTAAGGAGCTTTTTTTATTTTATAAACCTTAAATTGGTTTTTTATCTTTCTTCCATTGGGATAAATTTTCTTTCGGTAGAACCAATGTAAATTTGTCTTGGTCTTCCAATAGGCTCTTTACGTAAGCGCATTTCTCTCCAATGGGCAATCCAGCCCGGTAAACGCCCTAGGGCGAACATTACGGTAAACATATCGGTTGGTATTCCCATGGCACGGTAAATAATACCTGAATAGAAATCTACGTTTGGATATAGTTTTCTGTCTACAAAATATTGATCTTCTAAGGCTTCTTTTTCAAGACCTTTGGCTATGCCTAAAACAGGATCTTTAACACCTAAGTCGCCCAACACTTCATCGGCTGCTTTTTTGATGATTTTGGCACGGGGATCGAAGTTTTTATAAACACGGTGACCAAAGCCCATTAAACGGAAAGGATCTTCTTTGTCCTTAGCCTTGGCCATATACTTTTTGGTATCGCCTCCATCTGCTTTAATGGCTTCCAGCATTTCTAAAACGGCCTGATTGGCACCACCGTGAAGTGGCCCCCAAAGCGCGGATATCCCTGCGGCCAACGATACAAATAAACCGGCATGTGACGACCCTGTAATTCTTACGGTAGATGTAGAACAGTTTTGTTCATGATCGGCATGTAAAATTAAAAGTTTGTCTAAAGCATTTACCAAAATAGGGTTTTGCGTATATTCTTCGTTAGGCACTTTAAACATCATTTTCAAGATGTTCTCTACATACCCTAAATTTTTGTTTCCATAATCTAAAGGCAGCCCGCTTTTTTTGCGCATGGTCCAAGCAACCAAAACAGGGAACTTACCTAAAATGCGCACTACAGATTTATACATATCTTCTTCTGAGCTTACATCAACACAAGACGGGTTAAACGCGGTTAATGCAGCCGTTAAAGATGATAAAACCCCCATTGGGTGGGCTGATTTTGGAAACGCATCTAAAATTTTATGTACATCTTCATCAACAACAGCTTCAGCCTTTATATCGCTATGGAATTTTTCACTTTGTGCTTTGGTAGGCAATTCCCCAAAAATTAACAGGTATGCTACTTCAAGAAAATCGGCCTTTTCAGCTAACTCTTCGATAGAATATCCACGGTAACGCAAAACTCCTTTTTCTCCATCCAAAAATGTTATGGCACTTTCACAAGACCCAGTGTTTTTATATCCCGGATCTAGTGTAATTACTCCGCCCGTTGAACCTCTTAGTTTTGTGATATCAATTGCTACTTCATTTTCTGTACCTTTTACCAAAGGGAAATCATACTTTTTCCCTTCTATTTCTATACTAGCTGTATTTGCCATTATTTATTGTAAGTTTTTTTGTTAAGAAGAACGCTAATTTACAAAATATAGCTTGATTTATAAAGTTAATTTAGATTCATTTAAACGATTAACCAAATTATCAAAATTGATATTAAATAAAAAAGCGATTATTAAAAAATAATCGCTTTTGTTATAAAGTTTTGATAAAAGGCTATTTTACTTTAAAAGCTCTTTCTTGAGGAAAGTAAGCCACATCGCCCAATTCTTCTTCAATTCTAAGCAATTGGTTATATTTGGCCATACGGTCGCTACGAGAGGCCGAACCTGTTTTTATCTGTCCGCAGTTAAGCGCCACCGCCAAATCGGCGATGGTATTGTCTTCAGTTTCACCCGAACGGTGAGACATTACTGAAGTATAACCTGCATTTTTAGCCATATTTACCGCCGCAATCGTTTCAGTTAAAGAACCGATTTGGTTTACTTTGATAAGGATCGAGTTGGCAATACCATTTTCAATACCTCTTGATAAACGCTCTACGTTGGTTACAAATAAATCGTCACCTACCAACTGTACTTTATCACCGATTTTTTCGGTCAGTAACTTCCAACCTTCCCAGTCATTTTCGTCCATACCATCTTCAATAGAGATGATGGGATATTTTGAAGTCAGTTCCGCTAAGTACTCTGCTTGCTCGGCAGAAGATCTTACTTGCCCTTTATCGCCTTCAAACAAGGTGTAATCGTATTTTCCGTCTTTGTAGAACTCAGCAGAAGCACAATCTAAAGCGATCATAATTTCGTCACCGAAAGAATAACCGGCTTTTTCAACAGCTACTTTAATAGAATCTAAAGCATCTTCCGTTCCACCAGCTAGGTTTGGAGCAAAACCACCTTCATCGCCTACGGCCGTACTTAAACCTCTGTCGTGCAATACTTTTTTAAGGTTGTGGAAAATTTCGGTTCCCATTTGCATGGCATGGGTGAAATCTTTAGCCTTTACGGGCATAATCATAAACTCTTGGAACGCGATAGGCGCATCACTGTGCGAACCACCGTTGATGATGTTCATCATTGGCACAGGCAACGTATTTGCAGAAACACCACCTACGTATCTGTACAAAGGCATTCCAAGCTCGTTGGCAGCAGCTTTTGCAACAGCCAAAGACACTCCTAAAATGGCGTTGGCACCTAATTTTGATTTGTTTGGCGTACCGTCCAAATCAATCATTACTTTGTCGATTAAATTTTGTTCAAAAACCGAAACGCCAACTAATTCTTCCGCAATTATGGTATTTACGTTTTCAACGGCCTTTAACACTCCTTTACCCATGTAAGTGTTGCCTCCATCACGTAATTCTACAGCTTCGTGCTCTCCGGTTGATGCCCCTGATGGTACGGCGGCTCTACCTAATATATTATTTTCTGTTACTACATCTACTTCAACTGTAGGATTTCCTCTTGAGTCTAGAATTTGTCTAGCGTGAACGTTAATGATGATACTCATAATTGCTTTGTTTTTATTCTTTTTATTATTTCAAATTTACGCTTAAATCTTGTTTGTTTTTCAATGTTTTAATAAAAATCATTATAAAATGCTCTATAACGTTTTAGTTGTTATTTTTCACAAACAATGTTGTTTAAAACTTAGCTGGCACTTACTTTTTGCTTTTTGATGTTTTCAATAAACTGATCGAAAAGGTAAGACGAATCGTGCGGTCCAGGGCTAGCTTCTGGGTGGTACTGTACCGAAAATACATTCTTATTTTTCATGGCCATTCCGGCTACGGTATCGTCGTTTAAGTGCACGTGTGTTACTTCCAAATCTGGGTTGTTTTCAACCGATTCGCGATTTACGGCAAAACCGTGGTTTTGTGAGGTAATCTCGCCTTTTCCTGTTTTTAGGTTTTTTACCGGATGGTTTATGCCTCGGTGACCATTGTACATTTTATAAGTAGTAGCACCGTTAGCCAATGCAATAACTTGGTGACCTAAACAGATTCCGAATAGCGGCAAATCCCTTTTAATAATTTCCTTAGCTATTTCTTGGGCTTCAACCAATGGCTCTGGATCTCCAGGCCCGTTGGATAGAAAATATCCGTCTGGATTGAAGGCTTCTAGATCTTCAAATTTTGAATTATAAGGAAACACCTTGATGTAGGCATCGCGTTTGGCAATGTTTCTAAGGATGTTCTTTTTGATCCCGATATCTAAAGCGGCTACCCTGTAAGTGGCATTTTCATCACCATAAAAGTAAGGTTCTTTGGTTGATACTTTTGAAGCCAATTCCAAACCTTCCATGTTGGGTACTTCGGCCAATTGCTTTTTCAATCCTTCAATGTTATCAACGTCTGTAGAGATAACAGCATTCATGGCGCCGTGTTCCCTGATATAGCTAACCAAAGCTCTAGTATCTACATCTGAAATGGCCAATAGGTTATTCTTTTCAAGGAAGTTTTCCAACGAATCATCAGCCGAAGCTCTTGAATAATCGTAACTAAAGTTCTTTACGATTAACCCAGCGATTTTAACAGAATCGGATTCTACTTCATCTTCATTGGTTCCGTAGTTGCCAATATGGGCATTGGTAGCCACCATAAGCTGTCCGTAATACGATGGGTCGGTAAAAATTTCTTGGTAGCCAGTCATCCCGGTGTTAAAACACACCTCGCCAAACGATGTACCTTGCTTGTTCCCTACTGCTTTACCGTAAAAAATAGTACCATCAGCTAGAAGTACGATGGCTTTTTGTCTTTTTTGATATTTCATTATAATTTTGATGAGATTCCCGCATGCGCGAGAACAAGGGTTTTACAAAATTGCATAAAAAAAAGGATAAACTAAAATAGTTTATCCTTAATATTTAAAATGCTTACTAACATTTATTCTTCTTCGTTAGATGCCTTAGTTTCAACAGGAGCAGCTGCTGGTTTAGAACCACCTCTTCTACTTCTTCTTGTTGTCTTCTTCTTAGCCTTGTCTGCGTTGTAGATTTCGTTGTAATCTACAAGTTCAATCATAGCCATATCGGCGTTATCACCTAATCGGTTTCCTAACTTGATAATTCTGGTATAACCACCTGGCCTGTCTGCTATTTTAGTAGCAACCTCTCTGAACAACTCGGTTACAGCGTCTTTTTGTCTAAGTTTAGCCATTACCAAACGTCTGTTGTGCGTGGTGTCTTCTTTAGACTTTGTAATCATGGGCTCAACAAATTGCTTTAAAGCTTTTGCTTTTGCAACTGTAGTGTTGATGCGCTTGTGCTCGATTAAAGAACAAGCCATGTTGGCCAACATTGATTTTCTGTGAGCCGTTTTTCTACCTAAGTGGTTGATTTTTTTTCCGTGTCTCATGACATTTTTGTTATCATCATCTTGCTTCTATACCTTTTTGGGAGCAAATTATGATGGGTTAATGAATTTACGATTTTTGATTAACGATTAACGAATTTAGAATTATGAATGCTTTTCTTAAATCAAGAAATCGTTAATCAGCAATCGAACTAGTCTTTATCTAATTTATATTTGCTTAAATCCATTCCGAAGTTAAGGCCTTTAACGTTTACAAGCTCTTCAAGCTCGGTCAACGATTTTTTACCAAAGTTTCTAAATTTCATCAAGTCGTTTTTATTGAATGATACTAAATCACCTAAAGTATCAACCTCTGCAGCTTTTAAACAGTTAAGCGCACGAACCGAAAGATCCATATCGATCAACTTGGTTTTAAGCAACTGACGCATGTGAAGCGATTCTTCATCATAAGTCTCTGTTTGTGCAATTTCATCAGCCTCTAAAGTGATACGCTCATCAGAGAATAACATAAAGTGGTGAATCAATGTTTTTGCCGCTTCGGTTAAAGCATCTTGTGGCGTGATTGAACCATCGGTAATGATTTCGAAAACTAATTTTTCGTAATCAGTCTTTTGCTCAACACGGTAATTTTCGATGCTGTACTTCACATTTTTTATTGGCGTGTAGATAGAATCAGTAAAGATGGTGCCTATTGGTGCAGAAGCTTTTTTGTTTTCTTCAGCAGGTACATATCCTCTACCTTTTTCTATAGTGATTTCCATGTTAATGTTCACTTTAGGATCTAAGTTACAGATTACCAATTCGGTATTCAATACTTGGAATCCTGAGATGAACTTTTGGAAATCTCCAGCAGTGATGCGCTCTTGTCCAGAAATTGAAATAGAAATCGATTCGTTATCGATATCTTCAATTTGCCTTTTAAAACGGATTTGCTTCAGGTTTAAGATGATTTCTGTTACATCTTCTACTACTCCAGCGATTGCTGAAAATTCATGATCAACGCCTTCAATTCTAACCGATGTAATGGCGAATCCTTCTAATGAAGATAAAAGAACGCGACGCAACGCATTACCCACTGTTAGACCGTAACCTGGTTCTAATGGTCTGAATTCGAATTTGCCTTCGAAATCAGTAGAATCGATCATGATTACTTTATCCGGCTTTTGAAAATTAAATACTGCCATATTGTTTCTTCGTTTTAATTGTTACTTGGTTGCGCGGTTTATAAGTTTGAAGAAGTACGAATAAACCCTTTGGCCAAATACCAATGTGATTAATTTATTATTTAGAGTATAATTCGACGATGAATTGCTCGTTGATGTTTTCAGGAATCTGAATTCTTTGTGGCACAGAAACGTAAGTACCTTGCTTGGTATCATTGTTCCAAGTAATCCATTCGAAAACATTGCTTGAGTTAGAAAGCGATCTTTCGATAGCCTCAAGCGATTTTGACTTTTCGCGAACCGCAACAACATCACCAGCCTTTAATTGGTAAGAAGGAATGTTTACCAACTCGCCGTTTACTGTAATGTGTCTGTGAGATACCAACTGCCTTGCAGCGCTTCTTGTTGGAGCAATCCCCATACGGAATACCACGTTATCTAAACGAGACTCGCAAAGTTGTAAAAGCACCTCACCGGTAATACCTTGTGCAGCTCTTGCCTTTTTAAACAAACCTCTAAACTGACGCTCTAATATACCGTAAGTATATTTTGCTTTTTGCTTTTCCTGTAATTGGATTGCGTATTCAGATTTTTTACCACGACGACGGTTGTTTCCGTGTTGCCCCGGAGGGTAATTTCTTTTTTCGAACGACTTGTCGTCTCCGAAGATAGCTTCGCCAAACTTACGAGCTATTTTAGTTTTAGGACCAGTATATCTTGCCATTTTAAATTAATTTGTGAGAGTGGTTATGAATTAAGGTCTAAATCTTATCCTTCGATAACCGTAGTCCTCTCGGTGATACTTGTTTATTTTTTTCAGTCTGCAAATGTACGTATAAAAAATGAATATCAACTGCAAAAACAATTGATATTCATTCTACTATGTATATTTATTATACTCGACGTCTTTTTGGAGGACGACAGCCGTTGTGTGGTAATGGCGTAACATCGATGATTTCGGTTACTTCGATACCAGCATTGTGGATAGAACGGATGGCAGATTCTCTACCATTTCCAGGGCCTTTTACATAAACCTTTACTTTTTTCAATCCTGCTTCTTGAGCTACTCCTGCAGCATCTTCAGCAGCCAATTGGGCAGCGTAAGGTGTATTTTTCTTTGAACCTCTAAATCCCATTTTACCAGCAGAAGACCAAGAAATAACATCTCCGTTTTTGTTGGTAAGTGAAATTATAATGTTGTTGAATGATGCTGTAACGTGGGCTTCACCAACAGCTTCAACTATAACTTTACGTTTTTTTGTGCTTGTTTTTGCCATAATTCTTTTAGTTTTAGTCCCGATAGCTATCGGGATTAGCAATAGTCGCTAGAATCCTAAACCGTATAAATTTCAAACAGATTCCTTCCAACGTCTAAAGACTAATGACTATTTATTACTTAGTTGCTTTTTTCTTGTTAGCAACCGTTTTTCTTCTACCTTTTCTGGTTCTGGAGTTGTTTTTGGTTCTTTGACCTCTTAACGGTAATCCCGCTCTGTGACGGATACCTCTGTAACAACCAATATCCATTAATCGCTTAATGTTCAATTGTGTTTCAGAACGTAATTCACCTTCAATAGTGTAAGTTCCAACAGCCTCACGTATGCCCGCAATTTGGTCGTCGTTCCAGTCTTGAACTTTAATACTTTCGTCCACTTTAGCAGTTGCTAAAATTTCTTGTGCTCTGCTCTTTCCTACTCCGTAGATGTAAGTTAAAGCAATAACTCCTCTTTTGTTTTTTGGTATGTCTACACCTGCAATTCTTGCCATATTGTTTTTAGTTTTTGTCCCTTCGACTTCGCTCAGGGTAAATGTTAGCTTTTAGTTGTTAGAATCCTAAACATTGCTATTTCAAACAGATTCATCTAACGTCTTAAAAACTAATGACTATTTTTTAACCTTGTCTTTGTTTAAATCTAGGATTCTTTTTGTTGATAACGTAAAGTCTTCCTTTTCTACGCACAATTTTGCAATCTGCGCTTCTCTTTTTTATTGATGCTCTTACTTTCATCTCTTTTAAGTTTAAGGTTTAAGGTTTAAAGTTTAAGGTTTGTCGTGTTAATGAACTTGCAACTTTAAACTTGAAACTTTCAACTATTTAATATCTATAAGTTATTCGAGCCTTTGTTAAATCGTAAGGGCTCATTTCTAATTTTACTTTGTCTCCCGGTAGCAACTTAATGTAGTGCATACGCATTTTACCGGAAATATGGGCAGTCACTATGTGACCGTTTTCCAATTCAACACGGAACATGGCATTTGATAATGCTTCGATGATGGTTCCGTCCTGTTCTATTGCTGCTTGTTTTGCCATAGTATAATATATTATGCTACTGCTTTTCTATTTTTACCTGTTTTCATCAACCCATCGTAATGGCGGTTCAACAAATAAGAGTTTATTTGCTGCATGGTGTCAATTGCCACACCAACCATAATCAACAATGAGGTTCCTCCAAAGAACAATGCCCAACCTTGCTGAACGCCCATAAGTTTAACGATAAACGCAGGGAATACTGCAATCAATGCCAAAAATATAGAACCCGGCAATGTGATTTGCGACATGATTTTATCTAAGTACTCTGAAGTTTCAGAACCTGGACGGATACCTGGAATAAAACCACCGCTACGCTTTAAGTCGTCCGCCATTTTATTGGTCGGTACTGTAATCGCCGTATAAAAATAGGTGAATACAATAATCAACAACGCAAAGGTGATGTTATAAACCAATCCGAAAATATCTGAAAAGTTAGT
>CAZZDI010000026.1:13477-21848 GCA_964653155.1 uncultured Flavobacteriaceae bacterium
TCAACAACGCAAAGGTGATGTTATAAACCAATCCGAAAATATCTGAAAAGTTAGTCTGTAACCAAGTTCCAGTTGCCGTTTCCTTTAAGAAAGCCGATCCACCAATTAAACCAGGCACAAACATAATAGCTTGAGCAAAAATGATTGGCATTACCCCAGAGGCATTCAGTTTTAATGGTATGTATTGTCTAGAACCCGCAGCGGCACTTTTTTCGTAACCACCGGTAGCTGTTCTTCTCGCGTACTGTACGGCAATCTTTCTTACGCCCATTACCAACATAATAGAAGCCAAAATGATTACGAACCAGATTACGAACTCAATCAACACCATCATTAATCCACCGTTACCACCACCTGCTAATCTTGTTTCAGCATTTTGAATAAATGCCTGTGGCAAAGTAGCAATGATACCAACCATAATTAACAATGAAATACCGTTACCGATACCTTTATCTGTAATTTTCTCACCCAACCACATCGCGAAGATACAGCCTGTCACCAAAATAGTAACTGAAGAGAAGTAAAACAAAGGCCCTGTTCCTAACAAGAACGCACTAGTTGGAATACCCAAAGCTGGTAAACTAGCCAAGTAGCCCGGTGCTTGCACCAAACAGATGGCAATAGTTAACCAACGTGTAATTTGGGTGATTTTCTTTTGCCCACTAGCACCTTCCTTTTGCAATTTCTGCAAATAAGGAATGGCAATACCCATTAATTGTACAACAATAGAAGCAGAAATGTAAGGCATGATACCAAGTGCGAATACCGAAGCATTAGCAAATGCTCCACCAGTGAAGGCGTTTAATAAACCTAATAAACCACCGTCAGTTTTATCAGCTAAGCCAGCCAATTGACCAGCATCAATACCTGGTAATACTACTTGGGCACCAAATCGATAGACTAATAACAGACTCAAAGTCACAATGATTCTGTTTCTTAGTTCCTCTATCTTCCAAACATTTTTAATTGATTCTATAAATTTCATACTTATAACAAGTCTTATATAGTTACAGCTTCTCCTCCAGCAGCTTCAATAGCAGCTTTAGCCGAAGCAGTAAACTTATGAGCAGATACTTTTAATTTCGCTTTCAATTCACCTCTACCTAATATTTTAACTAGGTCGTTTTTACCAACCAAACGGTTAGCGAACAAGGTTTCAAAATCTACAGTATCGTTTATCTTTTTATCATCAACCAATTGTTGTAAAGTATCAAGATTAACACCTTGGTACTCCACACGGTTAATGTTAGTAAAGCCAAACTTAGGAACACGTCTTTGAAGAGGCATTTGTCCACCTTCAAAACCTAATTTCTTAGAATAACCAGAACGCGATTTGGCACCTTTGTGACCACGTGTAGCGGTACCACCTTTACCAGATCCTTGCCCTCTACCTACTCGTTTTCCTTGGCTTTTTACTGAACCTTCTGCAGGTTGTAAATTACTTAAATCCATTTCAGTTTATATTTTTAAGCTTCTTCAACAGAAACTAAATGTGAAACTTTAGCTACCATCCCCAAAACACTTGGTGTAGCTTCGTGCTCTTTTACTTGACCAATCTTGCTAAGACCTAAAGATTCTAAAATTCTTTTTTGTCTTTGCGGACGATTGATTGCGCTTTTAACTTTTGTTACTTTAATCTTTGCCATTTCTGTCTGTATTAAGCGTTAAAAACTTTTTCAAGTGAAATACCTCTATCTCTTGCGATACTATTTGCATCTCTTAATTGCAATAAGGCATCAAAAGTAGCTTTTACTACGTTGTGTGGGTTTGAAGACCCTTGAGATTTAGATAATACATCGTGTACACCAACCGCTTCAAGCACTGTTCTTACAGCACCACCAGCAATTACACCGGTACCGGGAGCAGCAGGAATAATGTTTACTCGAGCTCCACCGTATTTCCCTTTTTGTTCGTGAGGCAACGTTCCTTTTCTAATTGGAATTCTAACCAGGTTTTTCTTGGCATCCTCAACGGCCTTTGCAATAGCGCTGGCAACGTCTTTAGATTTTCCTAAACCCTGGCCTACAACACCGGCTTCGTCACCAACTACTACAATTGCTGAAAAACCAAATGCTCTACCACCTTTAGTTACTTTAGTAACCCTTTGTACACCAACCAAACGATCTTTAAGATCTAGTCCACCTGGTTTTACTAACTCTGCACTTTTATATTTTTGAAACATAATATCTTAGAATTTTAGTCCGCCTTCTCTAGCTCCTTCAGCTAATGATTTTACTCTACCGTGGTAAAGGTAACCGCCTCTATCAAAAGAAACCGTTTCAATACCAGCTTTTACAGCTTTTTCAGCAAGTGTTTTACCTACTAATTTAGCTACTTCAGCTTTAGTTGCCTTCGCAGAACTAATATCTTTATCTCTTGAAGATGCTGCGCTAATGGTATTACCAGTTAGGTCATCTATCAACTGAGCATAAATTTCTTTATTACTTCTATAAACAGCCAATCTTGGTCTTTCTCCTGTACCAGAAATAACCTTACGGATTCTGTTTTTTATTCTTAGTCTTCTTTCGTTCTTTGTCAATGCCATAACTTAATTATTAAGCTGATTTACCTGCTTTTCTTCTTATTTCTTCACCAACAAACTTGATTCCTTTTCCTTTGTAAGGCTCAGGCTTTCTAAAACCACGAATCTTCGCTGCTACTTGACCAACTAATTGTTTATCATGAGAAGTTAGTTTAACGATTGGGTTCTTACCTTTTTCAGAAATAGTTTCCACTTTAACTTCTGGAGCTAAATCTAAAACGATGTTGTGTGAAAAACCTAATGCTAAATCTAATTTTTGGCCTTGGTTTGATGCTCTATAACCTACACCAACCAATTCTAGCTCTTTTGTCCAACCTTTTGAAACACCAGCAATCATATTGTTAAGCAGTGCTCTGTACAAACCGTGCTTAGCTTTGTGATCTTTGGCTTCTGAAGAACGCTCTACAATAATATTACCTTCTTCAACTTTAATTTCAACAGTATCGAACGCTTGTGTTAACTCTCCTAATTTTCCTTTTACAGTTACAACGTTATCTTTAACGTCAACTGTTACACCTTCTGGAATGGCTACTGGATTTTTTCCTATTCTTGACATGTCTTTGAGGTATTAAAAATTAGTATACGTAACATAAAACTTCGCCACCTACATTTTCCTTTTTGGCTTGTTTGCCCGTCATTACTCCGTGAGAAGTTGAAACGATGGCAACACCAAGACCGTTAAGGATTCTAGGCAATTCCTTAGCACCGGCATACTGACGTAAACCTGGCGTACTAATTCTTTGAAGCTTCTTGATTACTGGTTCTTTTGTTTCTTTGTTGTACTTAAGCGCTATTTTGATAGTGCCTTGTACAGTGGAATCATCAAATTTGTAACTTAAAATATATCCTTGCTCGAATAATATTTTAGTGATGTCCTTTTTTAAATTAGATGCCGGTATCTCCACCACTCTGTGGTTGGCACGCACCGCGTTTCTAATTCGAGTCAAATAATCCGCAATTGGATCTGAGTACATAATGAATTGATTTTGTGGCCTTGGTTTTCGGTTGGTCCCGAACCTTAAGCCTGATTATTTAAATAATATTACCAACTTGCTTTTTTTACTCCTGGGATAAGCCCTTGGTTGGCCATTTCCCTGAACGTTACACGAGAGATACCAAAGGTACGCATGTAACCTTTTGGCCTTCCGGTTAACTTACATCTATTATGCTGACGGATAGGAGATGCGTTTTTAGGTAGCTTTTGTAACGCTTCGTAATCGCCTGCTTCTTTTAAAGCTTTGCGTTTAGCAGCGTACTTGGCTACTGTTTTAGCTCTTTTTACCTCACGGGCTTTCATTGATTCTTTAGCCATATCTTAGTTCTTTTGAAAAGGTAATCCTAGTTCAGTTAATAATGATTTTGCTTCTTTATCAGTTTCGGCTGAAGTTACAAATGTAATATCCATTCCAGAAATTTTGTTCACTTTATCAATGTTTATTTCTGGAAAGATGATTTGCTCGGTAATACCTAGGTTGTAGTTACCTCTTCCGTCGAAGCCTGTAGCCTTAATTCCATTAAAATCTCTTACACGTGGCAGTGCAGAAGTTACTAAACGATCTAAGAATTCGTACATTCTTTCGCCACGTAAAGTTACTTTTGCCCCAATTGGCATCCCTTTACGAAGTTTGAAAGATGCAACGTCTTTTTTAGAAATCGTTGCTACGGCTTTTTGTCCGGATATAGTAGTCAACTCTTCTACGGCGTAGTCAATTAACTTTTTGTCTGCAACGGCAGCACCTACACCTTTAGATATTACTATCTTTTTCAGTTTAGGAACCTGCATTACATTATTATATCCAAATTCGTCTGTAAGAGCTGCAATTACTCTGCTTTTATACTCTTCTTTAAGTCTTGGTGAATATGCCATAACTATATTACTTCATTAGATTTTTTAGAAAATCGTACTTTTTTATCGCCTTCCACTCTGTAGCCCACTCTTGTTTCTTCACCTTTTGAAGTTAACAATGATAAGTTGGATACGTGAATAGCCGCTTCTTTCTCTACGATTCCTCCTTGAGGATTTTGAGCACTTGGCTTAGTGTGTTTTTTCACTAAGTTTACGCCCTCAACAATCGCTTTGTTCTTTTCTATTAATACCTTTTGTACTTTACCTTCGGCCCCTTTGTGGTCTCCAGCAATTACTTTTACGGTATCTCCAGTTTTTATTTTAAGCTTTCCCATCTTAATAATTTGTATTAAAGCACCTCTGGTGCCAATGATACAATCTTCATGAATTGTTTATCACGAAGCTCTCTTGCAACTGGTCCGAATACACGTGTACCTCTCATTTCACCTTGAGGGTTTAAAAGTACACATGCGTTATCGTCGAATCTGATATAAGATCCGTCCGGACGTCGCACTTCTTTAACGGTACGTACTACTACTGCGGTTGAAACAGCACCTTTTTTAATGTTTCCATTAGGTGTTGCGTCTTTTACAGAAACTACAATTTTGTCTCCTACAGAAGCGTATCTTCTTTTAGTGCCACCTAGAACACGAATGGTTAAAACCTCTTTCGCTCCGGTGTTGTCTGCTACTTTAAGTCTTGATTCTTGTTGTACCATGATTACTTCGCTCTTTCAATTATTTCAACTAATCTCCAACATTTAGATTTACTTAAAGGTCGTGTTTCCATGATCCTTACAGTATCGCCTTCGTTGCAGTCATTTTTCTCGTCGTGCGCCACATATTTTTTTGTTTTCAACACGAACTTACCATACATAGGGTGCTTTACTTTTTTCACCTCAGAAACCACAATAGATTTCTGCATTTTGTTACTTGTAACAACTCCTATACGTTCTTTTCTTAACTTTCTTGTTTCCATTTTAAGCAGAATTATTGTGAATCTCTTTTAGTTAATTCAGTCGCAATTCTGGCAACGCTACGACGTAGGTTACGCAATTGAATTGGATTTTCTAAAGGAGAAATTGCATGAGCCAATTTTAGGTCTGAATAACTCTTTTTAGTTTCACTAAGCTTTTCTTGTAACTCAGCTACAGATAATTCTTTAATTTCTGATTGTTTCATAATATCAAATCAATTATGCTTCGTAATCTCTAGCAATTATAAACTTAGTTTTAACCGGTAGTTTTTGTGCGGCTAGACGTAATGCTTCTTTAGCAATGTCTAATGGCACTCCACCTACTTCAAAAAGCACTCTTCCTGGCTTTACAACAGCTACCCAAAGCTCTACGGCACCTTTACCTTTACCCATACGTACTTCAAGAGGCTTTTTTGTGATAGGTTTGTCTGGAAAAATTTTAATCCAAAGCTGCCCTTCTCTTTTCATGTAACGTGTAGCGGCGATACGTGCTGCTTCAATTTGACGAGATGTTATAAATACTGAGTCTAATGCTTTTATTCCAAAAGTTCCGCTTGAAAGTTGGTTGCCTCTTCCGGCATTACCTTTCATGCGTCCTTTTTGCTGCTTACGAAATTTTGTTCTTTTAGGCTGTAACATTTTTCTTTACTTTATAAAAAATTACTTTCTACGACGAGGCCCTTTGTTTCCGCCACGTCCGGCTCCACCTTTTCCTTGCTTTTTGGACAATCCAACAAGCGGAGAAAGCTCTCTTTTACCGTATACTTCACCTTTCATGATCCATACTTTAACACCCAATCTACCGTAAGTAGTGTGTGCCTCAACTAAAGCATAGTCAATATCGGCTCTAAAGGTCGATAAAGGAATACGTCCTTCTTTGTAGTGCTCGCTACGTGCCATTTCAGCACCATTTAAACGACCACTGATCTGGATTTTTATTCCTTCAGCATTCATACGCATTGTAGCAGCGATAGCCATTTTGATTGCACGACGGTAAGAGATTCTGTTCTCTATTTGACGGGCAATACTTGATGCTACTAAAAATGCATCTAGTTCAGGTCTTTTAATTTCAAAGATGTTGATCTGAACTTCTTTTCCGGTAATTTTCTTAAGCTCCTCTTTCAACTTGTCTACCTCTTGACCTCCCTTACCAATAATGATACCTGGGCGTGCCGTAGTGATAGTAACGGTTACAAGCTTTAAAGTTCTTTCAATAATTACTCTACTTACACTAGCTTTAGAAAGACGCGCGTGAACGTATTTTCTAATCTTATCGTCTTCGGCAAGTTTATCGCCATAATCGTTTCCTCCGTACCAGTTAGATTCCCATCCTCTGATAATTCCTAAGCGATTTCCGATTGGATTTGTTTTTTGTCCCATACTCTTTATTAAGCTTGTGTGTTATTGTTAGCACCAACCACCAATGTTACGTGGTTAGAACGTTTTCTAATTCTGTGTGCACGACCTTGAGGTGCAGGACGTAATCTTTTTAGCATAGACCCTCCGTCAACTCTAATCTCCTTTACAAATAATTCTGCAGATTCAACATCGGCGTCTTCATTTTTTGCTTGCCAGTTAGCGATAGCCGACAATAACAACTTCTCTAAACGAGCTGAAGCTTCCTTTTGGTTGAACTTTAAGATATTAAGTGCTTTCTCTACCTTTTCACCTCTTACTAAATCGGCTACTAAGCGCATTTTTCTTGGTGATGTAGGACAATTATTAAGTTTTGCAAAAGCCACTTGCTTTTTACCTTCCTTAATAGCGTCTGCCATTTGTTTTTTACGACTTCCCATAGCTTACTACTTTTTACCTTTGTTTTTAGCACCGGCATGCCCACGGAATGAACGTGTTGGTGAAAATTCTCCTAATTTATGACCTACCATGTTTTCAGTTACGTAAACTGGAACGAATTGGCGGCCATTGTGCACTGCTATTGTTTGTCCAACGAAATCTGGAGTAATCATACTGGCACGAGACCAAGTTTTGATTACTGTTTTTTTGTTAGCCTCAACATTAGCGGCAACTTTCTTTTCTAATTTATAATGAACGTAAGGTCCTTTTTTTAATGATCTTGCCATGTCTTATTTCTTTCTACGTTCTACAATATATTTATTACTTGCTTTTGTTTTAGAACGTGTTCTATAACCTTTAGCCGGAACACCGTTTCTTGAACGTGGGTGACCTCCTGAAGCACGGCCTTCACCACCACCCATTGGGTGATCGATTGGGTTCATTACTACCGGTCTAGTTCTTGGTCTTCTACCTAACCATCTTGTTCTACCTGCTTTACCTCCTACTATCAACTGGTGATCTGAGTTGGATACAACCCCGATGGTAGCCATACAAGTTCCAAGAATCATTCTGGTTTCACCTGAAGGTAATTTTATGGTAACAAATTTACCTTCCCTAGCCATTAACTGAGCAAAAGCACCAGCACTACGCGCCATTACGGCACCTTGCCCCGGGCGTAATTCTACACAAGAAATAATGGTTCCTAATGGAATTTCACTTAAAGGCATAGCATTACCAATTTCTGGAGCTATTCCTGTTTTACCAGAAACGATGTTTTGCCCTACTTGTAATCCGTTTTGAGCAATTACATATCTTTTTTCGCCATCTTGGTAGTTTACCAAAGCGATAAAAGCCGTTCTGTTTGGATCGTACTCTATCGATTTTACTTCGGCAGGGATGCCTGCTTTGTCTCTTTTAAAATCAATGATACGATACTTTCTTTTATGACCACCACCTATGTAGCGCATGGTCATTTTTCCTTGACTGTTTCTACCACCAGACTTTTTGTTCGGAGCGAGCAAGCTCTTCTCCGGCTTATCAGTAGTTATGGCGTCATACCCATTTACTACTCTAAAACGCTGTCCTGGTGTGATTGGTTTTAATTTTCTTACTGACATTGTTGTCTAATTACATGTTACTGTATAAATCAATCATTTCACCTTCCGCCAGTTGTACAATTGCTTTTTTAACAGCATTTGTTTTACCATGTTGAA
>CAZZDI010000027.1:0-21208 GCA_964653155.1 uncultured Flavobacteriaceae bacterium
TTTGAATATAGAAAAATATTGATACAGAGATGTAAAAATGATAACTAAATTAAACGGGATATGCGACAAAAAACTGGACATTGAGCTTTCAATGGCTATATAGGCACAAATATGTATATATGTGTATAACGAAATTTTTCAATCGATATTTGAAATTTCCCGTTTAGTGACCTAACAGGACAGAATTCGAACTATTTAAAGGAAGAAATTGAAATTATCATCAATAAATCTTTTCATACTATAAGTGCTTGATTTTTAACCTATCAAGAAAATTAAAAGGAAAGGAGTTTTTTCAAATGTTTTCTAGAAGCCTATTAAGCAGTTTAGAGTTAAGGGTTTTAACCCAAAAGTTCGAGCGCCCTATTTATTGAAGCTTCCCAGTCGTTCTATTTTAAAAACGTAAGCAGTTTCAGCAAGTGCAGAAGTTTTAATCAAGCTAACACTATAAGCATAAACATCATTACGGTAAGCATCAAAAAGCTTGCGAAAGGCTTTTTCATTACCAACCATCAGCTCTTTTACCAATAGCTTTTCGTTTAATGTTATTGTATCAAGCATTCTCTTAGGTTTTTTATCAATTAAAAAAAGCCCCATGATTTTAACAAAATCGCAAACAAATCTAATATTTTTTTATCGAATTTTTAAAAAAATTGCAATATGACCTGCCTTAAAATGTAAAACACCCCACATAAAATAACTCTTTAACCTATAATTTAGCCTTCCCAAAATTCCTTCCCAACAATTAATGAATGCCATTTAATATTGAATAAAAACATGAAAATTAACCTTATCAAAACGCTTCCATTTCTTTTTATCATTTTGTTTGCAAAGAACCTATTTGCCACTCCTACACCAACAATAACTGTAGCCTTAGATGGCTCGGGAAATTTCACCTCCATTCAAGCGGCCATAAATAGTGTACCTTCAAATCTAGAGTCAAGAACAACTATTTACATTAAAAATGGACTATACAATTCTGAAAAAATACTAGTCCCAAAAAACAAAGAGAACATAACTTTTGTGGGGGAAAGCCGTGAACACACTATTATAAGCTACCATATTTACGATTGCAAAGGAGGCCTAAACAATAAATGCCCTGCTGAAGATGTTGCAAAATGGTCTGGAGAAACGATAAGAACCTCAGCAACCATAACCATTCAAGGTGATGGCTTTAAAGCTGAAAATATAACTTTTCAAAACACAGCTGGTCCAGTTGGGCAAGCTTTGGCAATAAGCATTACTTCAGACAAAAATATCTTTACCAACTGTAGCTTTCTTGGTTATCAAGACACTATTTTCCTGAGAAAAGACGGCACGAGAAGTTACTTTAAAAACTGTCTAATTCTTGGCAGAACAGACTACATTTATGGTGGCGGGATTGGCTATTTTGACAACTGCGAGATACAAAGTTATGGAGGAGGGTGGATTACTGCACCAAGCACACCAAAATCACAACAATACGGATTTGTTTTTTATAAATGCAAACTAACATTTAAGAGCAATAGCCCCAGACCGAAAGACGACAATCAATTGATAAGTCTTGGGCGCCCATGGCACAACTACCCTAAAGTTGCCTGGATTAAATGTGATATGGGAGACAAAATTGAGCCTTTGGGCTGGCCTACCCTTTGGCACATGGAATACGCTCCAACCAGCAAAGACTTGCATCTTTACGAATATAAAAACACAGGTAAAAGTTCAGATATCAGTAAACGAGCAAATTGGGCTGGTATTAGAGAACTCTCAAAAAAAGAAGCCAAAAAATATACAATGAAAAATGTATTAAAAGGGCACGACAACTGGAATCCTAAACAAATAAAATAAACATGAAAAACATAATTTTCACTTTAGTAACATTAACTTTTTACTTTTCTTCAAACTGCCAAGAAGCATTAACGCTTTGGTATGACAAACCCTCAAAGGCATGGACAGATGCCTTACCTTTAGGCAATGGAAGATTGGGCGCTATGGTATATGGTATTCCACAACGTGATACCATTCAAATTAACGAAGATACCTTTTGGTCTGGAAGCCCTTATCAAAACACAAACCCGAATGCCAAAGCAAGTCTAAAAACCATTCAAAACTTTATAGAAGATGGCAATTACATTGAAGCACAAAAACTTGCCCTTAAAGATATTATTGCAGACCGTAACATTACATCCCACGGCCAAGTTTATCAATCTATCGGCAACCTTATTTTAGATTTCCCTGGTCACGAAAACTACACTGACTTTGAAAGAAAACTGGATTTAAAAACTGCCATAGCCACTACAACTTATAAAGTTAACGAAGCAACTTTTAACCGAGAAGTATTTACATCTTTTACCGATCAGCTTATAATAATCCGCTTAACATCAGATAAAAAAGAAGCCATCACTTTTAACACCTCCTTTGCTGGCCCTTTAAAAAAGCATATGGTAACCGTAACTTCAGAAGTTCCGGAAAATCAAAATGAAATGCTTGTTGTTAATGGAAAATGCACGAGGGAAAAAGAAGAGAATATTTTAAACCTTTTAAACTTCAACACCCAAATAAAAGTTGAATCTAAAGGAGGCATTCGAAAAAAGGACAATAACAGTATTATGGTTAAAAATGCAGACGAAGCCATAATATATATTTCAGTAGCCACCAACTTTAAAAACTATAAAGATATTTCAGGTAATGCGGAACAGCGCGCCAAGGACTATTTATCGAAATTTTCAAAAAAATACAGCAAAGCAAAGGCCGACCATATTTCTTTTTACCAAAAACAATTCAACAGAGTTTCCCTCGATTTAGGGAAATCTGAGCAAATAATTAAACCTACCGACACCAGAATCAAAGAATTTTCGGAAAGTTATGATCCAGAACTTGTTTCAACTTATTTTCAATTTGGGCGTTATTTATTAATAAGCTCCTCTCAACCGGGCACACAGCCCGCAAATTTGCAGGGGATATGGAATCCCAACGCCGACCAATATCCTGCGTGGGATAGCAAATACACTACCAACATTAATGTTGAAATGAATTATTGGCCAGCAGAAGTCACCAATTTAACGGAATGTCACGACCCTTTTATCCAAATGGTAAAAGATGTAAGCGAAACAGGGAAGCAGTCGGCATCAGAAATGTACAACAGTAGAGGCTGGACGCTTCACCACAATACAGACCTTTGGCGAATGACAGGTGCTGTTGACAAAACGGCTGGTGTTTGGCCAACTTGCAATGCGTGGTTTTGTGCTCATTTATGGGAGAAATACCTTTACTCTGGAGATGAATCTTATTTAAAAGACATCTATCCAATCTTAAAAAGTGCCAGCGAGTTTTACCAAGATTTTCTAATCAAAGACAAGAAAACAGGTTATTTGGTCGCTTCACCATCCATTTCTCCAGAGCATACACCTGGCCTTCATTTTTATCAAGAATTGAAATCTGATGGCACTATGGGAAGAGAACGCTGTAGTGTTTTTGCTGGGGTGACGATGGATAACCAAATGATTTTCGACTTATTATCAAACACCATTGATGCCGCAAAAATTTTAAATATAGACGCCTCTTTTTCCAAAGAACTTGTTGCTGTTAGATCACAACTGCCCCCTATGCAAATAGGACAACATACCCAATTACAGGAATGGATTGACGATTGGGATAAAAAAAATGATGCCCACAGGCATATATCCCATCTTTGGGGCGCCTATCCCGGAAGGCAAATTTCAGCATTTAAAACCCCAGAGCTTTTTGAGGCCTCAAGAAATTCTTTAATCGGAAAAGGTGATGCGAGCCGTGGATGGTCTATGGGCTGGAAAGTAACCCTTTGGGCACGCTATTTGGATGGCAACCATGCCTACAAACTCATTAAAAACCAACTTAACTTAAAACCAGCAAACGCAACAATTAAAGATCCCGATGGTGGCACATACAGTAACATGTTCGATGCCCACCCGCCATTCCAAATAGATGGTAATTTTGGTTGCACCGCGGGCATTGCTGAAATGTTAATACAGAGTCATGATGGGGCTTTAACCATTCTTCCCGCCTTGCCCGATGTTTGGGCTGAAGGAAAGGTTTCTGGATTAAGGGCACGAGGTGGTTTTGAAATTGAAAACCTGGTCTGGAAAAACAATAAAATTTATAGTATTACCATAAAATCTAAGATTGGTGGCAACCTAAGATTGCGAAGCTATGATAAGTTGACCGGCCAAAACCTGTTGGATGCAAAAGGAGAAAACCCAAACCCATTATATAAATTCCAGCCAGTAGAAAACCCAATAATATCACCTAAAGCTAAATTGGAAGGCGCCAACATTAAACCTGTGTTTGAGTATGATGTAAAAACTAAAAAAGGAGAAAGCTACACATTTAACATCCAAGGATAAACTAAAAAAACAACAACAGAACGGAAGCTCTAACAACCTATTTTACAAGCTTCCGTTCTTAATAAAAAAAGAAACAAGGCTTTAACTCTTTTAAACCAAACAACTTTGTAAAGAATATTTTTTTAATTTGGTTTTCATCTAATCATGATTAACGTGGGTTTTACGAAAATTTACATTTCAATTGGCTTAACTATTTTCGCCTTATTTTCAGTTATAGGCCAACAAAACTATTCTTCTGAACAATTTCTTGTTGAGGACGGACTGCCCCATAACATTGTCAACCAAATTATTCAAGATAAAAAAGGGTTCATTTGGATTGCTACAACAAACGGGCTGAGCAGATACAACGGATACTCATTCACCAATTTTAAACCGAAACCTGGAGATGAAGTTGTTATGAACAACAACCGGGTAAACAAGATAGCAGAAGATTCCTTTGGCCGAATATGGATGAGATGTGAAGCCATACAACCAGAGGTTTACTGTTTTAATCCAAAATCGGAATCCTTTTGGGGCACGGAATTAATCCCCGAATTAAACAACTCGAAATTCAGCATACGCCAAATACAAACCAACAAATCTGGATTGGTATGGCTTTTGTCGCAAAACGATGGGTGTATTCAGGTTACAGATTCTTTATTCAATACTAAAATTTACCGGAAAGACCTTGGTAATTTAAAATCGACTGCCGTTTATGCCGTTCATGAAGATTCAGAATTAAATTCTTGGTTATTGACCAATAATGGAATAACCTTGGTCTCGCCACTTAGCACTAACAAAAAACCTAAACATTTCTTTCATAAATTAGACTCTCCTGTAGAATTTCATTCTTCAATAGAGATAAATGATGAAATTTGGTTTGGGGGCAGTTCGGGCACCATTGCCAAATATTCAAAAGGGAGTGGCAACTTTAGGACACAAAATATCGAACTCGATTCAAAAATAATAAGGCTTGAAAAATTAGACCAACAAACCATTTTAGCAGTAACAAATCAGAAAGGGTTTTGTGCCATCAATATTTTTACAGGTGAAGTTGAAATATTTAACCCTAACACCATACCTAATCTAAAAACCGAAAACTTAACCTTTATATCCTTTACTAAAAACCATCAACTGTGGTTTATGCACAACAAAGAGAAAGGTATTTATCTTTTTGATTTTAGAGACAAAACATTACATCATTACCCCGCAATAACATCGCCTGCCAACAATATTGCGAGTGTTCCCGCCAACTCTTTTGTTTTAACAGACCGAAAAGGAGATGTTTGGGTACAACCATACGGTGGCAGCTTCTCTAAGTTCAATCCGGTTACCAAACAACTTACGCCGTTTTCGCCCCCTAACAATACTACAAATTCCAATTTCTCAAATAACTTACATACAGCTTTTTTTGATAAACAAGGTTTCCTATGGTATAACACGCTGGCATCTGGGCTATTCAAAATCACTTTTAGCGAATATAATTTTAAAGCAACTCCTCTAAATTCAAGCACAACATTACAACCTAGAAATGTTAGATCAATCTTTCAGGATAGCAAAGACAATATTTGGGTGGGTACCAAACAAAATCAAGTTTTGATTTTTGACAAAAACTTGAAACGAATTGGAGCTTTTTCTACTTCTGGAAGTTTGAAAAAAAATGCCACATGGAATAATACCGCTTATAGTATCACTGAAGACAACAACCTAAATATATGGATTGGCACTCGTGGAGATGGCCTGTACAAACTAACCCCTACAAAGCAACCTTATAAGTACGAGGTTGAACATTTTGTTCACAACGCCAATAATCCGTTTAGCATTTCAAGTAACAATATATATTCAGTGTTTCAAGATAATGATGGCTTAATTTGGGTGGGCACTTTTGATGGATTAAATGTAATAGAAAACAAAAATTCAGGAAAACCCCAATTTATCAACCATAAAAACAAATGGCAGAATTACCCCATTGATAATTTTGGTAAAATACGATGTATTAACCAAACCGAAGAAGGCTTTTTACTTGTTGGTACCACAGGTGGTTTAATTGCACTCCCGCCAAATAAAAATGCACTAAACCAACTTGAAGACATTAAAACCTACCGAATTGACAACCAAACCCCCAATGGACTTGAAAGCAACGATATTATAGATATTTGCATTACCCGAAATGGAAAAACATTTTTAGCTACTGCTGATGGCGGATTGAGCACGGTAACCTCAAAAGATTCTCTGGGCTGCCCCATTAATTTCAAAAGCTATGGACAAAATGATGGACTGCCCTCCAATAATTTATTATCAATTATTGAAGATAATGATGGTAAAATATGGGTTACTACAGATTATATGATCACCCGATTTAACCCTGACCAAGAATACTTTGAGGTTTTTCCTGAAATTAAATGGACGGTTTCCAACAACAACTTTTCGGAGGCGACAAAATTCCGCCTTAAATCTGGAGAACTGCTATTTGGATATTCACAAGGGCTCCTTCATTTTTTTCCCGACCAAATTAAAGCCAATTATTACTCCCCTTATTTAGCGATAACCGATTTTTGGCTTTTCAACAAAAAAATAACTAGCGACACAAAATCTTCACCTCTAAAAACATCCATCGACAATACCAAACAATTGGTTTTAGCACATAACCAAAACTTTTTTAATATTGAGTTCGCCACCTTAGACTATAAAAACCCGGAAAACATTAAATATGCATATACCTTGGAAGGTTTTGACGAAGATTGGAACTACGTAAACAACCAAAGAACCGCTTATTACACAAACGTGCCAAAAGGCGAATACAAGTTTAAAGTAAAATCGACTAACAGCCAAGGGAATTGGGTAGACAACCAACGCCATCTAAACATAAAGGTAAAACCATCTATTTGGAACACCACTTTGGCATTTACCATATACATTATCGTTGCTTTAGGCCTGTTACTTTTAATTAACCGTACCATATTAACCATATACCGATTAAAGACGAACGCCAAGGTTGAAAAGGAAATGTTTGCACTTAAACAAAAGTTTTTTATCGATATCTCACACGAATTGCGCACGCCCTTAACTTTAATATCGGCACCTATTGAATTTTTAATAAACGACAACAGAACTCCAGACATTGTAAAAAAACAACTTACTTACATTTCGCAAAGCACCAATAGGTTGCAAAGGTTGGTTGACCAAATATTGGACTTCAGAAAAATCCAGGATGTAAAATTGAAGGTTTCAAAAATCAACTTTTCGCAATTCATTGAAGAGATATTCAACAACTTTACCGAAATAGCCCACGAAAAAAACATCTCTTTCTCTTTAGAATCAGAATTAAGCAATATTAAATTATGGGCTGATAAAAGCGGGGTCGAAAAAATAGTCATGAACCTACTTTCCAACGCTTTTAAATACACCCCCGAAGGAAAGTCAATTACCGTTCGCATCGACAAAGACGATAAACACATCGGATTTCATGTAATAGATGAAGGCATTGGTATTTCAAAAGAGAACCATCCATCTTTATTTACCCGATTTGTAGCTTTCAACAAAAACAAAAGCAACCCCAGCACCGGAATTGGCCTATCTATGGTCAAGGAAATCATAGAAAAACACAACGGAAAATTACACTTTGAAAGTGAAGAAAACAAAGGGAGTACATTTTCTGTGTATTTTAAAAAGGGTAAAAGTCATTTTTCATCTGAAGTAGAATTTGTTGAAAGCCAAACAAACCAAGACATGCCAGACAGAAACCAAAAAACCGACCAGGATAAACCCAATAAAAGTTCTGAAAAAATTAAAATTTTGGTTGTTGAAGATGATTTTAAATTAAGAAACTTCATCAAAAATATTTTGGAAACCGACTATGAGGTTATCGAGGCCGAAGACGGAGAAAAAGGATATCAACTCATTTTGAATGAAAACCCAGATTTTGTAATCAGCGATATCATGATGCCCAAATTAAATGGCGTTGACCTTCTTAAGCGTATTCGAAAAAACATTGAAACAAGCCATGTACCGATTATATTGCTAACGGCCAAAACCAATATTGAAAGCAAATTGGAAGGCTTGAGTTATGGCGCAGACGATTATATAACCAAACCGTTTAGTGTGTCCTACTTAAAAGCTCGTATTCTTAATCTTCTGGAGCAACGAAAGCGCTTACAGAGTATTTATTATGCTTTTGACAAATCGGTTACCAAAGATTTCAATCCCAAACCTTTTTTACTTACCGACCAAGATGAAGAAATTATGGCAAAAGTTATGGAAACCATAGAACAAAACATGGACAACAATAACTTTTCGGTTGAAGACCTTGGCACCGAGGTTGGCTTAAACCGGACTTCTTTCTATTATAAAATTAAAAGTTTAACAGGCCTTACCCCTGTTGAATTTATACGCGACGTGCGCTTAAAACGGGCTGCACAACTCATTACAGACAGCCAATTGTTAATCAAGGAAATTGCTTTTATGACAGGGTTTATTGATATTAAATACTTCAGCAAATCATTTAAAAATAAATTTAACGCCACCCCAACAGAATTCCGTAAAAAACATAAATAAAACAGGGTTCTATTTTTTTCTTTCATTCCACTAGGTGACAAAAAAAATATCGGGAGAAACCCCGATATTTTTTACTTACTTGAACATTACTATCCTTTTATTTTTTAACAAGCTTACCTACTAATAATTCATCATCTGTTTTAAATTTATAGATATACAGACCCGGCTTAAGTTTAGTCCCATCATAACTTAAAGTAAAATTACTCTGTACTATAGTCCCATCAAACACTACATCAACAAGCTGTCCATTAAGTCCGTAAATACACAATGATGCTTTTCCGGTATTATTTGTTGATATTTTAAAATCAGTAAAACTTTTAAAAGGATTAGGGTGTTGACTGATGATTCTAGGTTTTGAAGCCACAACACTTTGGTTGGAAAGTGTTAACAACTCACCTGCCTCTAATTTAATGCAATCATACATTAAGCCTCCTCTACTCCCTACGCTAGTCATTTTAAACGATATGGTATTGCTCCCCACGTTTAAAGATGATGCAGGAAATGTAAGTGTTCTTACCTCGTGACGGCCACTAAGAACAGCACTACGATACACAGAAGCATCATTACCAAAAGACCATGTTGTTTGCTTAACGCCATTAACATATACATCCACCTTTGGATTTGCTGCTGCACCTGCAATAGAGGCTGTTAAAACAGCATTTTCGGGATAAACAGCATCTACATTAAAATTTACTGTCCATGTTCCAACTTTTGTTTGGGCATAATACCAATCATTTTCCGGGGTACTACTTCCAATGGTATACTCCAAATTTGAAGGTGGCAAATCATATAAACCGTAGGCTCTTGGAGTATCAGACATTTTAAATCCTTTGGTTAACCTATCATTTTCTCCAATTTGCCAAAATTTCTTTTCCAATTTTTCAACAGGCCAATCTATAGTTCCCAACTCAACTGAAGCTCCAGAAACATTGATATTATCAACTGCCAATTCCTCTGTAATTTCTCCTTCTGTAGCATAGGCATACAATGTATAAGCTCCATCCCTTACATGAGGTATTGTAAATTCTCCATTTGAATCTGTCTTAGACCAAAACATATAATCGGTACCTTGATTATAAATAGACGATCCCGGTTTAGCTAACACTACTTGAATATTATTTGCAGAAAGCCCATGTGGAATATTCAACATTCCTGAAACTTCCGTCCTGTCAATTGGAAACAAAGGGTTATCCAACCATTGATAAGGCCATTGAGATTTTTGAACTCCCGCCTGGGCTTTAGCATCATCAATCATTTCCTGGTGCGTATTCCCGGAATTCACATAGATAAAAAATGGCCCATAAATTTTATCCGTCCCTGTCGAATAACTTTGGGATGCCGCCCCAAAATGTTCACCCTGTAACATTTGAAGTACCAATGGTGTTTTGTTTGTGGCATGAACCGTTAATTCCTGTTTCATAGGCCCACCATTCATGAACTCATTACTTGGAGCGATGGCCCAAACTCCTTCATTATCAGACAATATACCATGAACATTGTCTTCTACTAAATAATTAGCCCAATCGTATTTCGTATAAATAGAACCATCTGACAGTTCATAAGTAGCATCCATAATAGAATTATTATTTGAAGCCACCATTTCGGCCACCGAAGGCAATTCACCTTGCATAACATCAGACACATATCCATAATCAAACAACGAACGATTGACTCTATAAACCACTCTCATTTCCCGTAAAGAAATGGGCGTTGATGTTCCTTTAACCGTAATATAAGAATGAATACCACTCACCCCCTTTTGCATTATAAATGCCTGCTCAAGAAGTAGTGTTCCTGTTGTTCTTGAATAAACAACCTCAACATAATCAGCTGTTTGTTTTTCAATCCTAACTTTATCTGGACTCAACTCACTATAAGCATTTTGATCGTTATAACTAAAATAAAAACGTCCTTGATTATTAGCATCTATTAAATCTTTTCCGTTATACATTAAAGAATTAACCTGCCCTTTACTATTGATTGTTATGGAAATAATTCCATTATTCATGGAAGTTAACCTATTTTGAATATCTACAGTAGCAGTAACATCTACTTGGGAAAACAGGATATTTCCCATAGAAAGCATCAAAAAAAGCGATAAAATGAGTTGTATTTTATGTAGCATAATACTTGTTTTTTACGATTGTAAAGTAAATTTAAAAATTGACGGTTTTATTAACGGAACGAACAAAAACTATTTTGAGGGTGCTATTTAGTCACCCTAAACCAGTCTATATTTGCATATCCGGCGTTATTAATTTTTCCTTCCCTAAGTGCAACAAAACCTATTTTGGCGCCTATCCATCCCCCCTCGCGGGCTTTGAAATTTTCTCCCGCTTTAATAAAGTTTTTATTGTCGTAACTATAATAAAATTGGCTCGACGCAGATTGATCTACGGTTACCCTAAAATACAACTGATTGCTTTTCAAATCACTCAAAACCTTTATACTTTCCACCGCGCCCTTATCGGCGTCATCGCATGTCACCTGAACCAATTTTAATTCACCACCGATATTTTTCACAGCCAAATAGCTATAACTTCTGCCCATTATTAAAAATCCAAATTCTTCGTTATCGAAATTGGGCGTAAAATCAAACTTAACGGTAGCCGTAAATTCATTTGCAGGAAACTTTTGAGCCAATATATTCGGAACTTCCCATAAATTCACATAATCTTCAGGCTTCGGAAAGCAGTTCAACCTAAAATATCCCATACGTGCAGATGGATAGCCCCAAGTTATATGCTTGTTGGCATGCCATTGCCATTGCAGCGCTTGTGCCGGTTCGTTAAATTCATCGGAATCTGGTGGGGTTGTAATAGGATAGGATTCTCCAACATTTGGTTTTTTGAACTCAGTAACCGGTTCTCCAATACCATTCCCGTCAAAATCCACGCCCATTATAGGCCAATGGTTTTTCCAAGACACAGGATTTAAATGAACCACCCTTCCATAAGGCCCTTGGTCTTGGAAGTGAACAAACCAGTGTTCGCCCGTTACGGTATCTACCCAAGCTCCTTGGTGGGGTCCATTAATTTTGGTTGAACCTTGTTCTAAAACCACTTTTTCTTCATACGGGCCATAAATATTTTTAGAACGCAAAATGAGTTGCCAACCGGTAGAAACACCGCCCGCGGGAGCGAATACGTAATAATAGCCATCTCTTTTATATATTTTAGGCCCTTCGACTGTTTTATGTCCCTCATGACCATCAAAAATAAGTACATCATCATCTAAGGTTGATGCACCATCTTTTGCCATAGTACAAATCATAAGAACACTTTTAGTACCCGCTCTACTTCCAGCAAAGGCATAGCCCAAATAAGCTTTTCCGTTATCGTCCCAAAATGGTGCCGGATCAATAATTCCCTTACCAGCCTTAATTAAAATAGGCTCGCTCCAATCTCCATAAGGATCATTAGTTTTAATCATATATATCCCATAATCTGGATCTGGATAAAAAATATACAGTTCGTTATTATGATAACGAATGCAAGGTGCCCAAACCCCTTTGCCATGTTGAGGTTTATCAAATACATCAAAAGGCACTTGTTTGGGCAACGCATAATTAATCAGTGCCCAATTTACCAAGTCATTGGAATGTAAAATAGGTAACCCCGGTACGCAATTAAATGATGAGGCCGTCATATAATAATCCTTCCCAACACGACACACATCGGGGTCTGAATAATCAGCATACAAAATCGGGTTTTTATATTTGCCGTTTCCTAAATCCGAAACCCAAACTTTGGAAACCACATCTTCTGTTTTTTGCGCAAAAGAACAAAGCCCCATAAAAATTACTAACACTATTACAGATTGCTTCTTCATACTATTTTCTGTTTTAATTATTTTTTATTCATTTTAAAATTGTTCCAACAATTGGCTACAACAAAGAAAAACGCCCTGTCTAAAATTTTTAGTCATCAGGGCGCTTAACTGAAATCTATAAATACTTATTGCTAAAATTCACTAAAAATTTAAAATAGATAATGAATTACTCTTTAATAAATTTAACAACCTTTCTAGCATTTGAGTGAGTTTTAATCTCTAAAAAGTACACTCCAGAATTTAACAAACCTGCATTTATTAATTCACCTGTACCTTTTAGCACTAATTTCCCAAACACGTTATACACATTGAAAGCCTCGATTTTGCTACTTACTGAAATGTTTAAAATATCTTTTACTGGATTTGGAAACACCTTAAAATCTTTCGTTGCTAAATTATTTAGCCCTAAATTTTCACCTGCTTCGTTGGACATTTTACTTAATGCTCCGTATCCATTCACAGCTTGAACCGTATAGATATTCCCCGAGCTATTTTCAGCAGTCTCATCAGTATAGGAATTATTGGTTGTAAACCCTACAACCTCACCATTACGTATTACCACATAGCACATACTGTAAGGAACAACATCCCAAGACACAACATTATCTGCCAATGAAATCTCTGGTGCTTCAGTAACTTCCATCATCATTCTAGGATCCCATGTACCAGTCCCAACTACAACATTTTCATAAGTATATGCAGCAGCCTCTTCATCGGTAAACGAATTTTTGGCAGTTCCTGTAACCGTTTCTATAACATTTCCTTCTGAGTCCTTAACATCGTATTCATAAGTGTCTATCCTTTGGCTCAAGTCCAATGCGTTTCCATTTTCGTCCATTGTATTATAATCTGCAAAGATGGCAGGAATAGCCCCCATTTTATAATGCCAACCTACAGGATAGATATCAATTTTACTTATGGTATTTAAAAATGCCGCTTTGGGTGCATTGTGCCAAGGACGACCTAAATAAGTAATAACCCCTTGTGGCCCATCTAAAGTACAACCATTAAAAACATATCCCCATTCGGTTGATTCTGGATGACTTGGCGCCACTATATATCCCCCATTGGGCCTAACACAAGTAAGCGTTGAAGCATCAAAGTAAAAATTACCTTGACCAAATATAAAATCTACCGCTCCTTCAATATTGCAATTTAATAGATAAGCCTTACTGTTTGTTTTACTACCCGTTAAAAAGGTATCCTGATAGCTTCGCATAGTACAGTTATTATAAGAAACCCTGTCTGTATTAGTAAACATAGCCAGTGCTTGCGGGCCGTTTTGGTTATCAACCCCATATTGATTGATAAAGGTTATATTTTCAAAATAACAGTCTGGACCATAAACCACCACTGTAGCCCCTTCACTTCCATAGTTAGGAGTTTCTGGGTCTCCATCTTCACCACTCAAACGGTTATCGGTAATGATGACACCTTCCTCTGATTGCCCTATTAGGTGAACAAATGACTTGGTTTCTGGAATCAACACATGTTCGTTATACAAACCATTTTTAATAAAAACCAACCAAGGAGAAGTTCTGTGACTCGGCACTGCACTGATAGCTTCCTGCACTGTAAGATAATCACCCGAACCATCGGCAGCCACAACAGCGTCAAATAGTTTCGCTATAGGCTGAGGTCTGTCCATAGTATTAAAATTTAAGGTTATGCCTGTAAAAGGATTTCCCGCCACATCTGTTAAAGCCCCCTCTGGAACAGTAAAAGTATAAGAAGTGTTATAACTTAATTTTGCGTAGGGAAATGACACCGTTTTAGAACCAAATTTAGGAGTCAACACCTCTGAACCTAAAGTACTAGAATCTATCCCTAACTTCATAGGCTCATCAAAAGTGAGTACTATCGACCCATTTGCACTTGCATTTGTTGCTCCTTGAGCCGGCACTGTTGAAATTAATGTTGGAGGCGTTACATCATTAACCACTGTTTTATCTGCAAAAACAAATACATTGGTTATTGCCGTACCGTCAACATCTGCCGCGCTACCTATTTCTGTACTGTTTACAATATCTGCAATCCATCTAACATAAACTTTGGTTTGGCCGTTGGCATCTTCTGGCAAGGTGACATTCAAATCTGCCCAAGAGCTATTCCAAACCGAACTTAAATCCACTTCGCCTACTTTAGTGAAATTTTCCCCATCTAATGAATATTGCACTGTCATGATAGAATATCCATGGTAAGACCCAGATAGCATCGAATTAATTTTAACATTCTCATAACCTACGGTTGAAAAAGAAGCCTCAAAAGCTCTTGGAGTTCCCCACTCAGCTGGTGGCGCCCAAAAATGAGCACATGAGTAAGAAGGCGAATAGGCACCATTAGGCCTTGCAAACCAACTTGTGCTGCTTCCATCATTCTTTTTAACCGAAAAAAGCCCTACATTAGATAGCGCGGAATAATAGTCTCCCTGCCTATCGGAACTGGGCGAACCATTTTTAAAGTCCCACCCCACTATAAACGGAATTTCATCAAAAGTTGCAGTAAAACTTTTGTCCGAATCCACTAAAACAGTTCGCGATAGTTGAGTTGAGTTGTCTTCCCATTGCAAAAAATTAACAACACTATTAGGTTCTGCTGTTATATTTACAATGGTCCCCGATTCATATTTTCCATCAGTAGGCGCAGGGTCTAACGAAACACTTCCCCATTCGCTGCCATCAATAGTTACATTTAATGTATATGTTTCCAAAACTTCAAACACAGCCTGAACATGAATATCACTATCTATTGCGAAAGTGTACGATACTTCGGTTGATAATGCTTCATCTGTATCAGCATTGATCCACTCTTTAAACTGGTACCCAAAATATTCTGTTGCCGTTAGTGTTACTTCATCGCCCTCGTTGTAAGTACCACCCGGCGGAGAAACCTCTCCAGCATTTTCTGGAAAAACCGAAGCCGTTAGTATCGCTGGTGCCGTTACAACTTTAAGCCATCTAGGGTCTCCAATAACACCATTGGTTGTACTGGCCGTAGCTAAAGAGGAGGTTGATACAACTGAAAAATCATCGTTGTCGGCATCTGGAAAACCAATATTTGCAAGGCCTAACCCTTCCAAAGTATGGTCTTCTATTACAGATGAACTGGCAGAAGATATATTATATGAACCATAATTTACAACTAAGTTTTTTTGAGCTGTTAAATTTCCTCCTGTTGCCACAATAATATTAGGCAATTGGGTTGCGCCCGGTTCAGTTATTATATTGTTTGTAAACGTATAATTTGAATCGGTACTATATAGATTCCTTACATTACATAATGCTCTACTATTATCCTTCCCCCATTTGTACACCGTATTATTTTTGAATAAAAACGAAAACACATTTGCACTAGACGAAGCCCCCGATGAATGGTAAGGGTAGAAAAAACTTTCTCCGTTTAAGTAATTATACAATGTGCTGTTGGTTACTTCAATAGCTTTTACAATGTGTCTGGAGTAAATAAAGTTCCAACCGTTGCTTCCACAGTTTTTTATGACACAACCGTCAAACTTTATTGAATCTATTGTATTTTCAGTATCGTTTCCTGTTCTTAAAAAGCACCTATTTACATTCTGTATTGTTACATTATAAAATTCTAATGCTTTAACATTACCTACATCTCCAGACATAAAGTAATCACTTGACCGATCTATAGTTAAATCCTTAAAAATAAAGCCGCAATTGGTTAGTGAGCCTCCCATGGAAATTTGCTGGGTAATAATAACCGATTCTTGACTTTCCCCTTGAAGGGTTATCACCTTACCATCTTGGAAATTAATGCCAGAAGAATATGTTCCCGACTCAAGAAACAGGGTATCGCCATCTGCTGCATTTAAAAGTTCGGCGGCAATTGTTGCCGGTGTAACATTAATTGTATTTGCCCACATAAAGACAGTTCCAAAAAGGAACACAAAAAAGAAAAGTATTTTTTTCATTGTTAATTAGTTTAAATTTGGTTGTGGTTAAAGCGCCTTGAAGGCTTCGATTTAATTTCATAATAGTTGGTTTCTTATGAAATATTCGTGAAAACTAGACAACAAAAAACAGGTTAAGTTTAAGCGATTGGGATAAAAGTCATCAAAGTCCTTTCTGGATTTCAACCTGTTGTGCCACTAAACTATTGATGTAAACTTCAACATTGTCATAAGCTGTACTCAGGTTGTTACCATTTGCATCATCTTTATTTGGATCCAAACCATTTTCGATTTCCCAATTATCTGGCATACCGTCATTATCTGAATCCTCAGGAACATCTCTTGTTTCAAGCTCTGGCCATCCGCCAACGGCTGATTGTGTATCTATTATTCCATTAGTACTGCCGTTGCCACCATCCATTATGGTTGCCTTCCCTTCTCTAACATCGGCTATAATCCTTTCATCAACAGCATCTCGAATTATAGAAGCGCCTGCTAAATCCAAGACCAAACTATATGCTTTTTCTGCTGTATGGGTAGTTACTGCCTTGGCGTTATGTGGTTCATTTATTCGCATAGCCGCCTTATCTTCTTCCGAAACTGTACCATAAGAATGATGGTATTGGTTATACACCCCGTAAGTCCAATTATCTTCAGTTACCGCGGCAGAACCCTCAACAACATTCCCATCAATATAAAATTTCCCCCAAACATCATACACGGGGTTTGGGCTAATATCACTTTTTGTATTCTTGTCGATAGATATAATACGAGTCCTTTTTGATGTAGCCGGACCAGGTTTGTAATAACAGTTAACTATGTTTACATTCATGGCCTCACCGCCATAACAACTGTTACCTCCCCAATTATAAATCACGTTATTTCTTAAATCGACCAAATCGGTAAGAGCGAAAGCATCGTTTGCGTACTCGCCCAATCTAGGATTTCTACTATCGTGGTGCGCCATTAAATTATGATGAAAGGAAGCATGTTTTCCTCCCCATATACCACCATAGCCATGGGAACCTTTTTCGTGAACAGACTTTTTTAAAGATTCGGATATAATGCTCCATTGCATAGTGAAATTTTCATTTTGATAAAAAGAAACACATTCATCGGTTGACCAACTCATGGAACAATGGTCTATAATAATATCCTTTTGAAAACGCCCTCCCAAGACATCGCCCTCTACTTTGGCCACATCCCCCATTCTAAATCTCAGATATCTTAAAATAACGTTGTTGGCACTAACATCTACGGGATAATGAGCAATACAAATACCATCTCCCGGAGCGGTTTGTCCTGCTATGGTAATATCATTCTTATCAATTCTAAGTTGAGAGGTCAAGTAAATGGTTCCGGAAACATCAAACACTACAATTCGCGGCCCAGATTGATTTACGGCATATCTTAAAGTTCCCGGGGTATTACTATCTGCTAAAGAGGTTACTTTATAAACCTTACCTCCTCTGCCCCCAGTAGCTTTCATGCCGCCACCCTCTGCTCCGGGAAAAGCAAAAGCTTCTTCCTCTATTGGATTAAAATCACCTTCATCTACATCACCTGGTTCTGGTTCTGGATTAGGTTCTGGATTCTGGCTTGTAGGGCCTTCGGCCCATTTTTCATCTTTACTACAACTATTTACAAACAACAAAAGCAATGTTGCTAAAATGGTTGTGAAAATTATTTTGTTTTTCATTAGCTTATATCTTAATAGTTAATATTGTTTTTTCCTTAGTTTACACTTTAAAATAGAGAGGAAGAACTCTAGAAAAGCCTCCCCCTCATCAACTAAACTAAGTAAAAACTAACTCTAATTAATCAAACCATCTGGTATCGCCAGCCACTCCTGTACCAGCAAAACCAATACCTTCTTGAATATGGAAATCACCATTATCGGGATCTACAAAAAGTCCATAAATATCCAATGGAATTTCAGTTATACCGTTTAACGGCCTATCTTTAATCATCAAATCATTGGTTTTATAGCTACCTGTATAAGAAATAGTTATGTTGCTATAATCTCCATTAGTATCATTTATTTCAGCACCTCCATTAGGTCCCGCTATAATACAGTCCTGAATAGACACCTGAACTGGATGGTTGTTATCAAACCTCCAAATATGTCCCATAGACAAGTTGGTATTAACGCACGTAATATTTTTAAAATTGATATTTGTTGAAATACGTATATCTGCAAAACGGGTGCTAATTTCCGTAAGCGTGCAATTTGAAACATTAATGGAATTAACGGTATTGCCAGACCCTACGTTCAACATACCCCAACCTCCCGTTTGGGAAATCCAGCAGTTGCTTACATTTATATCGTTTACTACACTATCTCCATTAACCCTAACAATAGAATTGATGTTTGACACATCACAACCTACTATGGTAATATCGTTAATGGCATGACCTCCAGTTTCTACAAAGAAACTTCCTGAAGATGTTGTTGACAGGTATTGAATGGTTAAATCGTTGATTTGCCCCTCAAACCTGAATCTCGCATTATCCAAAGTAGAGAGCTTACCAGTACCGTCGGCAGAACCTACAAAAGCTATATTGTTTATACCGCTAGGAATACGCAAATCGCCCCCAATGGAATAATCTTGTCCCGATTCAAATTCAACAGTAATATCGGCTGTTCCTCCCGCTACAATGTCCTTCAAAGCTTGGGCAATACTACTTGCATTATCAGTTGGCAAAGCATTATACACATAACTATCGGGGATACCTGTGGTAAGCACACCCAACGTACCTCTGTTATTATCTCCATTGAAAATTTTAACAATGTAGTTTGTTCCTTTTTCCAAACCATCTATGGTCAATTCCCCTAAAGATTTTTGCTCATCTGTCAAATTATAATCTTCTATGAGTTCCATCATCTCATCATACAAACTTATATGCGTTACTCGGGGAGTTATTGTCCATACTAAAGCAATACTATTTGTTGTTGGCGTATAGCTTGTAAAAATTTGTTCTGCTGGAGTTTCAAAATATACTTGGTTATAATTGGATTGCATATTGGTATCTTCATTGACACTTTTCATCCTCACCGAATAACCGGTTGTTCCATCCAGCTCGGAAAACGTTTCCCGGTACTCTTCCTTAACTTGGTTAGTCGACTCAGCAAAAGGTGTTAAGGTATCGGCCAAAACTTCTACCGTTTTAACAATTTCATTAAACTGCAAGCTGTCCTTACTAAATTCAAAAATGTATTTTGTTGCTGAAATTCCCTTTGTGAATTTTAACTCAACAGCTGTTGGCTCTATACCGGAAACTTCTAATACAATGGGCTTAAAAAGCCTGTTCCCTCCTGGCTCTACATCCCAATTATTATAATCTTTTTCACAACCGACCATAAAACAGGCCAGCAATGAAACCATAAAAATTAATGTTATATTTTTCATTTTAATTAATGTTTAATTAATTGAACCTTTTTAATAGCCATAGGAGTTCTCCAGTTCTCCTTGAGACTCAAATATATCCTCATAATAGATTGAAAACATGTGCCTGTAGTTACAATTGCCGTTTCCTTTAGGATATTGGGCCATGTTAGCCTGTATTTCAGCCCCATTGCTCATCGTGCTTAAAAAGCTCGTGTAATCGTAATCTTTATTGATACCTGTTGCTGCCAGCAAAATTCTGGTTGGCCATTCTATATAATTGGTATTTGTTCCTGTTTCTGGCTTTGCAGCATTTTTTGGAAACCAATTTATCGACTCATATTCAGCCCCAGGGCTAGCTCCTAAATCAGTGTAGAAGTTAATAGAACTTTGGTCTATATACTCATCGTCCAAATATTTGTAGTAAACCGTTTGAGGAAAATCTGTCGGTTGGTATGTTTTGTCAAAAATGGTTACCGGTTGTTGGTTATCCAACATTAAACACAGTGTTTTTTTCATGGTTTCAATTTTATCGTACAACTGGCCCCAACGCACTAAATCGTGTTTACGGATGGATTCGCAACCAAACTCCCATGCACGCTCATTTATTATTGCTTCTTGGAAATCGGCATCATATTGCTGGATTTTTGTTGAACCAGGACCAAAAGCACGTTCCCTCACTTTTTCTAAAGCTTGGCGTGGAGACATTCCCGCTACCGGATGCACTTCATCTGGATTGGACAATTGACTTTGAGCCTCGGCATACATTAAATAAATATCGGAATAGCGCATAAGTATCCAGTTAACACCAGTAGCTATACGCGAATTGGCTGTTTTATGCAATGATAGATAAGCATCAGACATCCAATATATACGCCATTTAGCAAAATTGACATTTAGCGCATCGTTCTTTAAGGTTTCCTTATTTTCACTATCGTAGCGTGCCCACGTTAAAGTCACATCTCTACGCGCATCCTCGGGGTCGAACGAATAAAAATAATAGGCTTGTGAAATCACATAACTACCACCAAAACCTCTTGTTCCATATTTCGTGTTGCCTGAAACTTCATAACCCATTAACGAACCAATATCGCCATTGTTACCAAGTCCGAAACCAACTTCAAAAAGGTTTTCGTTATATGGGTTTTGCCCCAAACCACATACGGTTTTCCAAATATTTTCGT
>CAZZDI010000028.1:0-20717 GCA_964653155.1 uncultured Flavobacteriaceae bacterium
GCATAGCCATGAGCAAACCTTTTGAAGCTACCGAGGTTGATAATTTCATTTTAAATGATAAATCGCATTATAGGGTGTTCGATTTGGTTTCCGGGCCTTCAAAGCCTTCGTATTTCCATAATTCCTTAAATGGATACAATGCGGCCGAATTAAGGCGGTACAGTGAGGTTTTCGATTTTTATATTTCGAAAAACAACCTCAATGTACTCAACATGCTCAATACCAAATATATTGTGGCGCAAGATGAAGAAGGCAATGCTTTTCCGTATAAAAATGAAGAGGCCAATGGCAATGCTTGGTTTGTAAAAAGCTTGGAAAAAGTCAATTCGGCCAACGAAGAAATTGTGCTGTTGGATAGTTTAGACAACAAAAATAAGGCCATTTATTCCCCTCAAAAATCATCCGTTTCTTTAGAAGGGCTAAAAGCTAATTATTCTGTTTTGGATTCGGTTTCAAATATTGAAATAAAAGAAGTTAAGCCTAATTATTTAAAGTATCAGTCAAATAATAAAAATGATGGCTTTGCCGTGTTTTCTGAAATTTATTATCCTCATGGCTGGAAAACATTTATTGATGGAAAAGAGGTCGGCCACATGCGCGTCAATTACATTTTAAGAGGTATGCCTATTCCGAAAGGCGAGCATGTTATTGAGTTTAAATTTGAGCCCGATGTGGTTAAAACGGGCAGTAAAATTTCGGTGGCTGGCTCGGTGTTTTTTATGCTGTTGCTGGCAGGAGGATTGTTTTACGAGTTTAAGAAAAGCAAACGTGCCTAAAAAAGTACTTATTATAACTTACTATTGGCCGCCAGCAGGTGGGCCGGGTGTTCAGCGTTGGTTGAAATTCGTTAAATATCTGCCTCAGTTTAATGTCGAGCCCATTGTGTATATTCCTGAAAACCCTAATTATCCTTTGGTTGACGATAGTTTGAGGTTAGAGGTTCCCAAAGGCATCATAATATTGAGGCGCCCCATAAAAGAGCCTTATGGATTGGCTAAAGTATTCTCAAAAAAATCTTCCAAAACCATTAGTAAGGGTATTATTCCCGAAGAGAAAGAGCAATCGCTTCTTGAGAAATTGATGCTTTTTGTTCGCGGCAATTTTTTTATTCCAGATGCTAGAGTGGGTTGGGTGAAGCCCTCCGTAAAGTTTCTTTCGGAATATATTCAAACTGAAAATATAGAAACCATAATCACTACGGGGCCGCCACATAGTTTGCATTTAATTGGTTTGCAGTTGAAAAAAATGCAGAATATTAAATGGGTGACCGATTTTAGGGATCCGTGGACTACCATAGGTTATCATAAGGCGTTGAAACTGACTAAATCGTCTGCAAACAAACATAAGCTTTTGGAGAAAGAGGTTTTGAATACGGCAGACCAGATTATTGTTACTAGCCAAGTAACAAAAAACGAATTTGAAGAATTAACCAATAAACCTATTGAAGTGATTACTAATGGTTATGACGACGAATCTGCGATCGATTTTCAAATGGACAAAAAATTCACCTTAGCGCATATTGGCTCGTTGTTGTCGAAAAGAAACCCTGAAAATTTATGGAAGGTTTTGGTGGAATTAATCAATGAAAATACTGATTTTTCAAAAGATTTTCAGCTCAACTTGGTTGGTGCTGTGAGTGAAAATGTAAAGGATTCTCTTAAAAAACATGGTTTAAGTGATTTTGTAAATGAAGTTGGTTATGTATCGCATAAAGAGTCAGTTGTGTTTCAGAAAAAATCTCAATTATTGTTGTTGGTTGAAATTGATTCCGAAGACACCCAATGCATCATTCCGGGTAAATTGTTCGAATATATGGTTTCTAATCGACCAATAATCGCATTGGGACCAAAAGGCTCGGATGTTGAAAAAATTATAAAGGAAACCAATACCGGGCATTATTTTTATTATAACGATTACGGCTCGTTAAAAAATATTATCTTACAGTGTTACGGCGCCTATAAAAATAGGAGTTTGCAATCGTACCCCATAGGTTTGCAAAAGTACCACAGGAAGGCGTTAACGCAATCTTTATCAAAATTGTTATAATGGGCATAGTTGCACTACAATCCTTTAAAAACATTATTTCCACCTATTTGGGCTTTTTAATTGGAGCAATAAATACCCTGTTTCTTTACACCGAATTTTTATCAGACGAATATTACGGTATGGTAGGCTACATGCTGTCTTTGGCCTACGTAATCATGCCACTCATGGCTTTTGGGGTGCACAATACTTTGGTGAAATTTTATTCAACGTTCAAAACCAGAGTTTCGCTAAATAGTTTTTTAACGCTGATGTTGTTTTTGCCCATTTGCGTCATTATTCCGCTGGTGTTTGTTATTTATGCTTCCTATGATTTTATTGGCAATTTTCTATCGCAAACCAATACCATTATTAAAGATTATTTGTGGCACACCGTAGTTATAGCGATTGCTCTGGCTTATTTTGAAGTGTTTTTTGCTTGGGCTAAAGTGCAGATGAAAACTGTATTTGGCAATTTCATGAAAGAAGTGTTCCACAGGGCAGGGGCTATGATATTGCTGTTTTTCCTTCATTTTGAATGGATAAACCTGGAGCAATTTATGGCGGGCCTGGTTGTAGTTTATGTGTTGCGGATGCTGGTGATGAAAATTTTTGCTTTCAGCGTAAAGTGGCCTGTGCTCACTTTTAAGCGGATTAATGGTTTGACTAATATTTTAAAGTATTCATTTTTAATCATTATTGCGGGTTCTATCGCTACCATACTTTTGGATGTTGATAAAGTAATGTTGGGCCAGTATATCAACATTGAAGAAATTGCGTACTATAATGTCGCCATTTTTATATCGGCGGTCATAGCCGTGCCACAACGCGCCATGCACCAAATATTATTGCCGCTATCGGCCAAATATTTAAACGAACGGGATTTTGAAGCTTTGGGCGATTTGTACAAAAAAAGTTCGCTAAACCTTTTTATTGTTGGCGGACTTATTTTTTTGCTTATTGTTCTAAATATCAATCAATTGTACCGCATTATTCCAGAGGAATTTAGTGTAGGGCTTTTTGTGGTGTTTATCATCAGCTTGTCTAAACTGTATGATTCGTTATTGGGGAGCAATAACGCTATCCTGTTCAATAGCGATTATTATAGAATGGTTTTGGTCTTGGGAGTAGTATTGGTAATTTTGATGGTATTGCTCAATATGGTTTTTATACCCAAATTAGGCATCAACGGGGCAGGTTTGGCTACCTTTTTGGCTGTTTTTTTATACAATTCGGTTAAACTGTACTTCGTTTACCGAAAATTTAAAATCTTCCCGTTTACGCGATTCACTTTAAAAATAGGCGGGTTGATTTTAGTTAGTGTTTTGCTGTTTTATTTTTGGGATTTCCCGTTTTATCCTATAATCAATATAGTTTTAAAATCAATATTGATTACTGCTATTTATGCTTTTGTGGTGCTGAAGTTCGATTTTTCAGAAGATATTACCGCATTGATCAAACGCTACATTAAAATTTAAGGTGCTTTTTAAAAGAGAAAACCCCGCAGTGTTGCTTTGAGGCAAACTAACCGCAGGGTTTTCCAAACTAACCAACCAAAATTTTTAAAATCGTCTTGATTTTGTATTGCTATTAGAGCGGCTTGTGTTATTTACGGCTCTAGTCTTTTTGTTGTTTGTAGCCTTTGTTACTGTGCGTTTTTGAACCGTTCTTGGTTTATTGACTGCTTTGCGTTGGGTAACATGGGCATTTCTTGTGTTCGAACTTCTAGTATATGTACGTGTATTTGTGCTTTTTGGTTTTTGTGCTACCGTATTATTTTTATTTCGTGTTGAAACTCTGTAACTTGAGTTGTTGTTTCTATTGGGGGCGTTGCTAACGGTTTGGCGTGTTCTTTGGTTGTTAATATGTGCCTTATTTCTTGAAGGTGTTCTGGTCTCTTTAATGTTTTTCCGTTTAACAACCTGTCTTTCCGTGCCTGGCGTATTTCTTTTTACAACATTGTTGCTGTTTCTGCGAGCAGTTTCGTTTTGTGCTGTATAGCGTCTAGAAGTTGTGTTCCTGTTTACTGTGGTGGCATTTCTTTTACTGCGGTTTACTGTTGCATAACTTTTGTTTCTGCTAATAACATGCCCGCGTCTTGTGGCCACCGATGTTCTTGGCCTGTGGTTGTTGTAAAACGGTCTGCTGTACGTGTATCGAACGGGTTTGTAGTAACGTCTGTAGGGCGTGCTGTAAACCACTCGATAGTCGTAGGCCGGAACGCTATAATAACGGTGCCATGGTCTGTAAACATAGCTTCTGTTGTAAACATTGATGAACCCTGTACAGTGCGAAAACACGTTTCGTCTATTGTAATGTACGTAAAGCCCCCCAACACGGGATATGTGGCCAAAATTGTTGTAATGGATGTTAATGTTTCCAACTTGACTAATCCTACCGTAATAATCGTAAAAAATAGGTGTGTTTTCTACTTGTATAATGGCCCCAAACTCATCGTATTGAACGTAAGCGTTATAGTCGTATCCGGAGTTGAAACTGAAGCTAACGTTTGGTGATCCGATAGAAACGCTAAAACGTGGGTTGTTGTGCAAAATATTAAAATCGAACTGTCCATCTGGGAAAACAGAAAACTCAATGCCGTTTTCAACAAATATGAAAGAGTTGCCGTAACCTCTATTGTAGATGCTGGTTTCCTCTATATGTTCTGCATTGGTGGTTGTGGCTGCGCTAACGGAAAACCCTGTAAGGGCTAAACCCGCTAATAAGAATATAAACTTTTTCATAATATATAGTTTTAAAAATGTAACTCGGTTAAAAGTTTACAAACAACGTGCCAAAAACAAAAAAACTTTTTAGCTACGTTAAAAGGAGGTTTTTTTTGGTTGAAATTTTAAGGAGAGTGGCTTTAAAGATTGAATATGTGTTTTTATCGAAAAAAAACAAAAAGAAGTAGGATTTGTATTTTCTTTACGTAGCTATTAGTCATTAACTTATATTAATTATTATGGAAAATAAAAAGACAACATTTAAAACCGTGAAGAGTTTTGTGATTATCTTTGCTCTAGCATTTAGTACCAATACCTACGCTTATAGTGCTACTTTTGGTTGGGGAGGGATTTTTGATTGGATTATAGATCTCTTCCACACGCATTACCGAGGTTGCGGCCATGATGGAGGTGGAGGTGACCAAGGAGGAGGAGGCCACCATAACGGCGGGGGCGATTCTGTTCCTTTAGATGGTGGTTTAGGTATTCTAGTATTGGGTGCGGCAGCATTTGGTGCTAAAAAATTACGTGACAATAAAAATGATAAAGCTTAATTCATTAAAAAACAAAATACCTGTCCAAATAAGGCTTTTCCTAGGAAAAGCCTTATTGTTTTTCATTGTTTGGAAAATAGTTTATGGAGTGTTGTCTTTTCGCTCTAATTCTTTAGATTATGTGCTTACCATGCATGTTGGTGATGCTTCGGTTTGGGTATTGAACAATTTAACCACAATGTCTGGCTTTGCAGCCGTTGAAGATATATATTCCGAGGTGTACAATGGAGAAACGATTCAACATAGAAGTTCAGGAATTTATCACAACGATTATAAGGTTTTGAATATTGCAGACGCTTGTAATGGCTTGGAGCTCATTGTTCTTTTTGTGGGTTTCATTGTATGCATGCCCTCAAAAATAAAAAGGAAAATTTTATACATTGTGTTAGGGGTTATTGTGTTAGATGTGGTTAACATTTTTAGATGCGTAGGTTTGATTTATTTAAGGGAGTACTATCATGTATATTTTGATTTTGCCCATCATTATTTGTTTAAAATGGTGGTTTATGGAGTTACTTTTTTAATTTGGTGGTATTATTCACGTAAAATTAGCTTAAAACAAAATGAAGTTGTACAAGTCTGATAAAGTCCGTTTTGTTTTCGGGTTAATATTCATCGTCATAATTTATTCTGCATTTTATGTTTTCTATTTTGAAAACCATAACTTAAATTTTTCCAGAAGGGCAGGGCATGTAATTAAGTTTGGGACAACCATTGCTGTTTATTTTGTAGGGACTTATCACTTAGGAAAATTAGAAGATTCTTGGATGTCTTATATTTGGCATATTGTACATGTTTCCGGTCTCTTAATCATAACATCGTTGGGGGCGTACGATTTTTTTATTTCTGAAATAAGTTTAAATCTAAAGCTGTTTGCAATATCTGTTCAAGAAATATTAATCTCACCTATATTATACCTCGCTATGGGGCTATTAAACAAAACTTTAAAAGGGGCTGCTGCCAATGGAAATGGATGAGACTGAACAAAAAAAATGTATTGGCAAAAATAATGGGTTGATTATTTTTCATCTTCATTAAAAGGGATTCCATTGTTTTTTGATTGAAAAAGAAGCATTTTTGCAATACATTTGGTTTTGAAAATATTGAATTTTGAAGTTGAAAAGAAAAAAACAATTCATAAACTACCTTAATATTTTAGATCAACCAATAAAATTTAATCCATTTGTTTTTAGCAGGTTGTTTTTATTGTGGGCTGTTCTTGGAGTTTTGGGCGGATTAATAGCGGGTGCATATTGGGTTTCGTTAGAAATGTTAACCCACGCACTTGCATTTTTTCAAGGATGGGAAGTTATACCGCTCATGGCCATTTGTGGGCTTTTGGCTGGTTTGGTCATCCATTTTATAGGGGATCCCGGAGAAATTCAGTTAATTGTTAACAACATTCATTTTAACAAAGGAAAACTTAACCCCAAAAACAACCCTTCAATGATTCTGTCGTCTTTATTGTGCGTGGCATCGGGAGGAAGTCTTGGGCCAGAAGCACCATTGGTTCAGGTAACGGGCTCTACCGGCAGTTGGATGGGGAAAATACTCAGGTTAAAAGGAGAAGAACTTAGGTCGTTGAGCATAGCAGGTATGGCTTCTGGGTTTACAGCTTTGTTTGGGGCGCCACTAGGAGGAAGTTTGTTCGCTTTGGAAATATTGCACCATAAATATGCTGTAGAATATTACAAAGCTATTATGCCCGCTTTGGTGGCCAGTAGTTTTAGTTATGTGGTCTTTGCTTTGATTATCAATGTGGGGCTTAGCCCTATTTGGAACCTTTCACCTTATGAATATCTAGGAGCGAATGATTTTGCACTTACGGTAATTTTTGCCTTTTCTGCCACGGCTATTGGCTGGGGTTTTATATACTGCACAAAGTTTTTTAAATATCTGTTTAACGCCTACCCGTTGCCCATTTATATTAAAACATTGGTTGGAGGGGTTTTGCTGGGCTGTATTGCTTTTTGTTTCCCGCTAACGCGCTACTTTGGCCATCATGAAATAAATGAACTATTGGCAGGAGGTTTTTCCATAAAATTATTAACGGCCCTTTTGGTTTTAAAAATTGTGGCCATTGCCATAACGGTAACTTCGGGTTGGAGAGGCGGTTTTATTATACCTTTGTTTTTTGTGGGAACAACCCTAGGGTTGATCATTCATTCTTTTTTTCCAGAAACCAACCAAACCTTGGCGATTGTTAGCTGTATGGCTGCAATTAATGCCTGCGTAACCCGAACCCCAATGAGCACTACCATATTGTTGGCTACCTTAACGGGCTTTTCTTATTTTATACCCATTTTATTTGCAAGCTTAACAGGATATTTTTTTGCGCCAAAAATTCCATTTATAAGCTCACAGTTGAAAATGGAATAGCCTTCGTTTTTAATTTATTTTACGAAAAAATGCTCCTTAAAGTTCGAAATGAAATCATTAATATGTTTTTTGTTTTCATCTGGTTTCCGAATGACTAAATAATGCTCTCTTTTTAAGCCTTTTCGGCCAATTTGCTTATATACAATATCGTCGGACAGCTTAAACGATTTAAGTGCCCATTTTGGCATGCAGGTAATACCCAGATTGGCATCGATCATTTCTAGAGCTACTTGCGTGAGAGGCACCGCCGATATTTTTAAAGGAGAGACCTTGTTGGGTTTTAAAAACTGTTGGTGAATTGATACGGTTTCAAGCGGGTAGGAGTGGATGATTAAGTGTTGGTTGCAAAACTCGTCAGCACTGATGTATTTTTTATCGCCAACCGGATTTTCTTTGTGCATAATCGCAAAAATTTCATCTTCAAAAAACCTCAGGGCCAGCAGGTTCTTGTCGGTAGGTTTTGTGGTTACAATTGCAGTGTCAATTTCTTTTGCCTGTAATTTTTCAATAGGGTGGTGGGTAGATTCTAGAATTAGTTCGATATTGATTTCAGGGTACAAACGGCCCATTTTCTGGATGAAATTTGGAAAACCATGGTAAAATGAATAACATTCTGTACTCACTTTTATAGACCCAGTAGATTTGGTTTGTATTTGTTTAATGTTGTCCAGTCCTTTCTCAATATATTCTATAACGCTGTTGCCCACCCGGTACAGCTCTTCGCCTTCTTCCGTTAATGTCCATTTGTTGCGAGACCTAAAAAACACCTTAAACCCTAGTTGGAGCTCTAATTCTTTTAATTGATGGCTTAACGCCGATTGGGTTAAAAATAATTTTGCGGTAGAATTGGCTAAGCTGCCTTCTTCGGCAATGGTTTTTATCAGTTTAAAGTTTTTTATTTCCATGGCATCAAAACTACAATTTTAAGCAGCTTTATAAAAGCGCTCGAATGTTTGATTTTTTTTCAATTATGAATTAAAATCATTCAATCAGAAAACCTGAAAACTACAACAGCTATTTTATACTATTGCAAAAAAAAAAGAAGCAATGGTTAAGCAGAAAATAAAAAGAACAATACGTCTTTCCAAGTATATTATTTACAAAGAAACCTTAGTGGATTATCGAGAGAAATTTTGGTCGTTTATCGGTGCTTTTGTAGGGATAGGTTTGGTGGCTGCCATGCAGTTCTCTTTTCTTCCGGAGGTAGAGAGTTTGTTTTTAATTGGTTCGTTCGGTGCTTCAAGTGTGTTGATTTATGGAGAAATACAAAGTCCGTTGGCACAGCCCAGAAATTTGATAGGAGGGCATGTGGTGTCTGCATTTATAGGCGTTACCGTATTTAAATTTTTACCGGATGTATTGTGGTTGGCCGCTTCATTGGCCGTGGCTCTTTCAATTGTGGCCATGCAATACACCAAAACACTACATCCGCCAGGCGGGGCTACGGGCTTAATAGCTGTTATTGGAGGTGAAAACATAAAAGAGTTGGGCTATTGGTATGTGTTGACCCCAGTACTTACGGGAGCTCTTATTTTGTTGGTTGTTGCTCTGGTGTTTAATAATATAACCAGTAACAGGTGCTACCCAACAAATAATAAGTTTACAAAAAAAAGGTTGCTTTAAAGAAAAAGGGCGTTTAAAAACTATTTTGATGGCCTTTTGTTTTCATGGTTTTTATATTCTTGGTTTTATCCAATAAAAAGGAGGTCGCCTAAAAATTACTTTTAGGCGACCTCCTTTTACTTGTTATAATAAAGATTTTGTTTAGAACTGGTAACGGATACCAAGAGCAATATCAAAATCTAAATCGTCTCTGTAATCACCAAAACCAAATTCTGGTCTGGCATCAATTGAAATTACCAACGGAATATCGAAATTGTACTCGATACCTATATCGCCCGCAGCAAAAATGAAGGTTTCACTGTCGTCATATCCAGCAGGCACGTTGTCAAAGCTATAAGAGCCAAGACCACCACCTACACCGGCAAACCAGTTAAAATTACCGTCAAGAAGCCAAACCCATTGGTGCAAAGCTGCCAATTTAAAGCCGTCGTAGCCATTGCCGCTTCTTAATCCTAAATCCAGTTCCAATCGGGTATCGCTGCCCAATGCACGTTGGTAAGAGATTTCAGCACCAAAGCCATCACTGTCTCCTAAACGAAGACCAATAGCATTTTCTGAAATTTCTTGGGCGTTCGATGTTAAAACAAATCCAAATAAAGCAATTGATAATAAAAATAAATTCTTCATAAAATGTAAGTTTTGTTGTTAATTAATATACGATCCATTTATCTAAATAGATCTTTTTTGTTCATCGTTGTTTTGTGCAAAAATAGCACCATTAATATAATTATATTTATCAACTTTATAGATTTATAAACAATTTAACAGCCCAATGACCTTAACACCACATTTACAGGAACTAAGCAAAACGCTTGCTGGAGAATTATTTTTTGATGATTTAATAAAATCGATTTATGCTACCGATGCATCGGTTTACAGAATGTTGCCATTGGCGGTAGCATATCCTAAAAACAATGCCGATTTAAAGCAACTTATTGCTTTTGCAAAAACGCACAGCACCTCGTTAATACCGCGTACGGCGGGTACTTCGTTGGCAGGGCAATGTGTAGGAGAGGGCATTGTGGTTGACGTGTCAAAACACTTTACCCAAATTATAAGTGTAGATGAAAAGGCGAAGACGGTAACGGTTCAACCAGGTGTGGTGCGAGATGCTTTAAATAATTATTTAAAACCCATGGGGCTGTTTTTTGCGCCCAATACTTCCACATCAAACCGTTGCATGATCGGCGGCATGGTGGGGAATAATTCTTCGGGAACCACCTCGATTCAATACGGCGTTACCCGCGATAAAGTAATTGAAATGCATACCATTTTAAGCGACGGAAGCGAAGTGGTTTTCGGGGAGATGGAGAAAGCGGAATTTGAAAGCAAAACCACAACAAACAGTCTAGAAGGAAACATATACAAGTCTATTTATTCTGAATTGAAATCTGAAGCTGTTCAAAAACAAATCCGGGAAAATTTTCCAAAACCGGAAATACACCGCCGAAATACGGGCTATGCCATAGACGAACTGATAAATACTGAAGTTTTTTCAGAAACCGATGAAAAATTCAACATGTGTAAACTGCTTTCGGGCAGCGAGGGCACGTTGGCATTTACCACACAAATCACTTTAAAATTGGATGTGCTGCCACCGCCGGAAGCCATTGTGGTTGCTGCACATTTCAAAAGTATTGAAAACTGCTTGAATACCGTAGCTTTAACGATGAAGCATAATTTATATGCTTGCGAAATGATGGATAAAACCATTTTAGATTGCACCAAACAGAACAAAACGCAGTTTGAAAACCGACAGTTTATTGTTGATGATCCTAAAGCTATTTTAATGTGCGAAGTTCGGGCCAGCACCGTTGATGAAGTGAAGGTTTTGGCCGAAAATTTAATAAAGGACATTGAAGCCTCCAACTTAAGTTATGCAAACCCAATACTGGCGGGCGACGACGTGAACAAAGCTAACAATTTACGAAGTGCCGGATTGGGACTTTTGGGCAACATCATTGGCGATAAAAAATCGGCGGCCTGTATTGAAGATACAGCAGTGGCCTTGCCTGATTTGGCGGATTATATTTCAGAATTTTCAGCACTGATGAAAGGCTATAATCAAGACGCGATTTATTACGCCCATGCCGGTGCAGGAGAGCTTCATTTACGGCCTACCTTAAATTTGAAAAAATCTGAAGATGTTGCCCTGTTCAGGAAAATAACTACTGATGTGGCACAACTGGTAAAAAAATATAAAGGTTCAATGAGTGGTGAGCACGGTGATGGCATTGTGCGTGCCGAGTTTATCCCAATGATGATTGGCGAAGAGAATTATGAAATTGTAAAGCGCATAAAAACCGCTTTTGATGCCGAAAATATTCTCAATCCTGGTAAAATTGTCGATGCTTACCCCATGGATAAATCGTTGCGTTATGAAGCCGATAGGGAAGAGCCGGAGGTAGAAACTTTAATGGATTTTTCAAAATCATTGGGTATTTTAAGGGAAGCCGAAAAATGCAACGGCTCGGGCGATTGCCGCAAACTGCCCGAATTTGGTGGCACGATGTGCCCCAGTTATCGAGCCACCCGAAATGAAAAAGATACTACTAGGGCGCGTGCTAATGCGCTTCGCGAATTTCTGACGAATTCTGATCAGGAAAACAAATTTGACCACAAAGAGTTGAAAACGGTCTTCGATTTGTGTTTAAGCTGTAAGGCCTGTGCCAGCGAATGCCCAAGTAGTGTGGATGTGGCTGCTTTAAAGGCCGAGTTTCAGTATCAATACCAAAAAGCGAACGGTGTGCCGATACGCACCAAATTGTTTGCATACAACAATAATTTGAACCGCTACGGAAGTATTTTTCCGAAGTTGACCAATTTTATGTTTTCAAACGGAGTGATGTCTTCTCTATTAAAAAAGAGTTTTGGTATTGCACCACAGCGCCAACTGCCGTTAATTTCGAATAAAAATTTAACTGCCGAATATAAAAATAAGGCAAAAACTTGGACTAAAAAGCAAACCATTAAAACGGTGTATTTGTTTAATGATGAGTTTACCAATTATTTGGATACACCCATTGGTGTGGATGCCATTGAATTGTTAACGTGTTTAAACTATGAAGTAAAAATGGTAAAACATGCCGAATCGGGGCGTTCGTTTTTATCAAAAGGATTGTTAGAGCAGGCTAAAACTGTGGCCAATAAAAATGTTGCTGTTTTTAAAGATTTGGTTTCAGATGAAAGTCCGCTTTTGGGCATCGAGCCTTCGGCGATTTTAACCTTCCGTGACGAATATTTAAAGTTGGCTGATGATAAAGCTTCAGCTGAAAACATTTCAAAAAATGCCTTTTTAATTGAAGAATTTATTCAAAGTGAAATAGAATTGGGACATGTAAAACCGGAACAATTCACTTCCGAAGAAAAAACGATTAAATTCCATGGGCATTGCCACCAAAAAGCATTGGGCAATCAATTGTCAACATTTTCGGTGTTAAACCTTCCGAAGAATTACAGAGTCACCATTATCCCCAGCGGATGCTGCGGTATGGCCGGTAGTTTTGGTTACGAAAAGGAACATTATGAAGTAAGTATGAATGTGGGCGAACAGACCCTGTTCCCTGCGGTTAGAAAGGCTCCAAAAGAAACCGTTATTGCGGCCAATGGCACCAGTTGTAGGCATCAAATAAAGGATGGGACAGCGCGCGAAGCGAAACACCCTATTTCTATTTTACGGGAAGCTTTGCTTTAAAAATGGGGAAAGCAAACCATTTGTGGGTAATCCATTTTAACGAAACAAAAATTAGTAAGTCCGGTTTATTCTTTTTATGGCTCCCTTTGTGTTAAACCGCGGGGTTCTTGGCGTGGATGAGCCTTTATGTACATCAATTACCAAAAGAACTTTTCTGTTTTCCTTGATTTACCAAATGTTTGCCAACTTTAACGATATGCGTCGTTTTAAAGCTTCAACTAGGTTCTGCTCAGCGGACTTATATCAGTCGTTAAGCGAATTTAGATGTGAAATATTACAAAATCAATATTGATAGTGAACAAATATAGCTGAATCTGAATAGTTTGACATCATGTAATTGTTTGTCATCCTATGTTTGTAAAAGGGTGTAAAAAGTATAAATGAGATGCTTCCTTCGTCAGCATGACATTTTATGTAGATTTAGCTATATCTAAAAGTTTTTCAACAAAATTTACAAATCTTCCACCATTAAATTAAAATCATACTGCAGGTCTTCGTGCAGTTTTTCAATGGTTTTTTTAGCCAAAAGGAGCTGGCGTTGGTATGTGTTTTGCAGTTGGATACTACGTTTGATGCTGGGTTTAAAATCGCGTAGTTTTTGGCAAAAGTAGAGGAGGAGTTCTACCTCGGTTTCTTTTTTTAGGGAGTAGCGGATGTATTTTTTAACGTTGCGTAAAATTTTACGAACGCTCTTTCTAATATAAAAAATGCTTTTGGTGTTTATTTGCTCAAATTCGGCATCCATGTAGCGTTTTATACTTTCCACATAGCCGGCTTCGTCTTCCGATTCAAACAGCAAATAGGTAAGGAGTTCTTTGTTTTCCTTTTTAAATTTGGATAGCCGCAGGCAAATATCGAGCAGTTGTTCTCTCGATTTGTGTTTCAGTTCTTTTTTTATGCTAACAACCGATGCGGCTTTCAATTGAGATGTTTTTTAATGCCATCGTATGAATAGTGCCCAGGGCCAGCTATAAAAATAACTAAAAATGCGAATAGGTACAGAATGGCTTTTTCCTTTGTACCGATGGGGTCGCTTAAGTGCACCACAAAAGCGGCAACCAACATGGTGATAATTACTGGAATGGAGGCCCATTTGGTTTTAAAGCCCACAAGTACCAGAACAGGAGCGACTACTTCGCCGATTAAAGTGAGGACAAGCGATGTGGTCTCGCCCAGCCCAATAGGGTCGGCAAATTTTATAGGGTTTTGAAAAAGCATGTTTACTTTAGGGATGCCATGGGTTAACATCATTCCTGAAAAGCCCACGCGCAAAATGAGCAGGCCTAAATCGGTAGGTTTTTTTATGAGATTTAATACCATTAATTTTATCTTAATTTAGGAAATTCTGAAGGATTGTATTCGTGCATTACAGCATAAATAGCTTCGAAAATATCTTCGGCCGAGGGTTTTGAAAAATAATCGCCATCGTTGCCATAAGCGGGACGGTGTGGTTTCGCCGAAAGGGTTTTTGGCGCACTGTCTAAATATTGAAAAGCGTTTTGTTCATTCAAAATATGGTCTAAAATGTATGCCGAAGCGCCACCGGGCACATCTTCGTCAATCACCATCACTTTATTGGTTTTGGCAATACTTTTTACAATGTCGTGGTTTAAATCGAAAGGCATCAACGATTGTACATCAATAATTTCAACATCAATTCCAACAGCTTGCAAATCTTTGGCCGTTTGCTCTACCAAACGCAGTGTGGAGCCGTACGATACCAAAGTGATGTCTGTGCCTTCTTTTATGGTTTCCACAACGCCGATAGGGGTTTTTAGAGCGCCCAAATTGTTGGGCATTTTTTCCTTTAGGCGGTAGCCGTTTAAGCATTCTACCACAATAGCGGGATCATCGCCCAAAAGTAGGGTGTTGTAGAAACCGGCGGCTTTGGTCATGTTGCGTGGCACGAGCAGATTAACACCTTTCACTAAATTTAAAATGCCGCCCATTTGCGAACCGGAATGCCAAATACCCTCCAGGCGATGGCCCCGGGTTCGGATAATCAATGGCGCTTTTTGTTTTCCTTTGGTGCGATAGTGGGTGGTGGCCAAATCGTCACTTATAATTTGTAGGGCATATAGAATATAATCCAAATACTGAATCTCGGCAATGGGGCGTAAACCGCGCAGCGCCATACCAATACCTTGACCAACAATGGTAGCTTCGCGAATACCGGCATCGGCTACGCGCAATTCGCCGTGTTTTTCCTGTAAGCCTTCCAAGCCTTGGTTTACATCGCCAATATTACCGGTATCCTCGCCAAAAACGAGGGCTTCGGGATATCTGGTAAAAATGGCATCAAAATTATCACGAAGGATGATACGTCCATCTACTTGCGGGGCATCATCGTTGTATGTTGGTTTTATTTCTTGAATTTGTGTGTTCGCCCCTTGTGTTTCAGAATATAAATGCGAACTGAACTTAGGTTGAACTTCTTCAAAAATGGCATTGATCCAATCGATGAGTTGTTTTTTTTCGGTAGAGCTTTCACCCAATGTGTAGCGAAGGGCCCTACGCCCGTGTGATAAAATATCCTTTCGGTTGGGCTCGCCAATATTGGATAGGCTTTCACGTATCTTTTGTATAAAAACACCATTAGGGCTTGTTGTTTCGATTTGTTTTAACAGGGAAACCAGTTCGTCCTGCTCGTTTTTAATGGGTTTTAAAAAGGTGCTCCAGGCATTGTTTTTGGCTTGCCTTACCTCGCGTTTAGCGGTTCTTTCAATATCCAAAAGGACTTCGTTGGTGGCAATACCGTTTTCAATAATCCATTCGCGCATTTTGGTATTGCAATCGCGTTGGGTTTCCCATTCTAGCCGTTCTGGGCTTTTGTAGCGCTCGTGCGACCCAGAGGTGGAGTGCCCCTGTGGTTGGGTAAGTTCGCTAACATGGATTAATACGGGTACATGCTCTTCGCGGGCAATGGCTCCGGCTTCTTGGTAGGTTTCCATTAAATTGGCGTAATCCCAGCCTTTTACGCGTAATATCTCGTAACCTTTGCTTTTATTATCGCGTTGGAAACCTTTTAAAATTTCTGAAATATTTTCTTTAGTGGTTTGGTGTTTGGCGTGTACTGAAATACCGTATTCGTCGTCCCAAATACTAATAACCATAGGTACTTGCAGTACGCCCGCTGCATTTATAGTTTCAAAAAACAAACCTTCGCTGGTACTGGCGTTGCCAATGGTGCCCCAAGCGACTTCGTTTCCGTTAACGGAAAATTTCGAGCTATTGATGCCCTTTACATTTCTAAAGATTTTGGAAGCTTGCGCCAAACCTAAAAGTCGGGGCATTTGCCCGGCTGTGGGCGAAATATCGGCACTGGAATTGTACTGCTTGGTGAGATCTTTCCAGCTGCCATTATCGTTTAAACTGTGGGTTACAAAATGCCCGCCCATTTGGCGACCGGCCGACATGGGTTCGAGCTCGATATTGGTATTGGCATAAAGGCCTGCAAAAAACTGTTCGGCGGTCAACTCGCCCAAGGCCATCATAAAGGTTTGGTCTCGATAATAGCCCGAGCGCCAATCGCCTTTTTTAAAGGCTTTTGCCATGGCCAATTGGGGCACTTCCTTGCCATCGCCAAAAATACCAAACTTGGCTTTTCCCGTTAATACCTCCCTGCGGCCCAACAAACTACATTCTCTACTGATTACCGCTATTTTATAGTCGTTAATGACTTCGGTTTTAAAATCTTCGAATGAGAGGTTGTTTTCCAAATCGGTTAGCGTATGCATTGGGTCTTAGTTTAGCTTGCGCAAAAGTAGGTAAATTTTACCTTTTTTGCAATTTTAGCTTGTGTTAAACCTGTGTGAAATATATAAAAAAAAAGCCAATTTGCTTTTTAAATTATTGAAAATTCATTTAAATAAGTGAAACGGTATAAATAATTCAAATTATTTAAAACCAACGTCGTCTAAACAAGCCTAAAAGCGATTGTGGGTCGAGGGTGAATTTGAAACGTATTTTCTGGTCGTAATGCGGTTGCCCAATTTCCCAACCTAAATTGGAGTAAATAGGAAAATAGACCTCAAAATAATCGGTTACCAAATTAATGCGGATGCCCGAATCGTACAGAAATGTGGTGGGGTTGTGCCTGTTTTTTACCAAACCAACGTCGCCATAGGCCAAAATATAGTTCCAAATGGTGGTACTGGCATTTAAAGTAGTCATCCATTGGTTGGCGAACTGGGTTTCCAGTTTGGATTTGAAGCCGCCTTCGGCAGTAATATACTGTTGGCTGAAAATGCCCGTGGATTCAGATCTTCCCAAATAATTATAGTCGAACAAGTAATCGGTAGGCCGATCTAATGCAAAACTAAAATAATTGGAATTTGGGTCGGTATTATTCTTTAAAAATGCTCCTGCAAACATACGGAGGTTAAGTTGCCTGTTGCTTTCAAACAGTTTGCGGTATTCGTAATTAAACGAAACTTTACTGAATTTTTTCCCCAATTGGAAATCGGTGTACCAACTGCTGAAATTAACAAGGTTGTCGTTAGAATTGATGTAGCGCGCATTAAAAACACTGTAGTTGGGTTCGGTAGAAGTAAAAATGTTGTTTTCATCTTTGTCCCTTTTAATGTTAACGTACCTAAACCGTAGTAAATCACGTTTGTTGGAACGCAGATCGTCGCTTTCGCGGAACATAAATGTGAGCGATGGGGTAATTTGGGTAACGAACAAATCTTCGGCATACGATGAATATCCGCCTACAACACCATAATTCATATAATATAGGTCGCTATTTTGAAAATAATGGGTGTTGGAAACAGAGGCAGAGCCGGTCAAAGACTTAGACCCAAAGGAGTAAACCGGTGTTATTTTATAGTTGAAGGTTTTTCTGAGTACGGTGGTGTTGTATGCTTTTGCTCCCAAAGTAACGCCGTCGTAAATGTTATTGAATTCGGCTATGGGCATCAAAAACACCTGGTTGTAATAAGGGTCTTCAATATCTTTGAACAGCCTGAATTGCAGGGGTTTGTTGTTGAAAAAGAAGCCCTTTAGCGATTTCCAATTGTCGCGTTGGTTAATTTCGGGTATGGTGTTGTCGTAATTTAAAACGAGTTTGTTGGCGCCATCTCGGGGAATGGTAATGGTTTTTTGTCCATCAATATTTTCAACCCAGGTTTTGTGCACTATTTGGTCGTTATACAAACTGTACAGTGATACGGGCATGCTGTTGTCTCGCTTGTTTTTGATGGTTACCGTAATGGAATCTTCGGTTTTTACAACGTCCTTAATTTTAAAATCAATCTTTTTACGCGTTTTTAAGTAATCGTTGAAAAACCAATCGATGTTTTTGTCGGTTTTCGATTTTATGTAACTTTCAAAAGCTTCTGCAGAAGTATGTTCCAGTTTGTTTTTGGCCAAAAAGGACTCTACACTTTGTTTTACGATGTCTTGATTTACAAAATCGTCGAGGTATTTCAGCCCCACGCCGGCCTTATATTTATTGGCGATATTGTGGTTGAATTTTAATAGCGAATCTTTTTGCATGGCCAATGGCTGGTCGCGGTTGGTTCTGGCCATAAGCATAAATGCCAGGACGTACTTGTCGTTAAATTTCATATTGGCCGCATGGAACGAGCGTACGCCCCAGAAATCGGCAATAGATCCCAAAAATTTCATGTTGGGGTAGTGTTGGTCCACATAGTTTATTAAATAATAAATCTGTATGCCGTCGAGTAGCCACTGTTCTTTTCGGGGGTTTATCAGCAAAGTGTTTTCCAGATAATTATGCAATACGATTTTTAAAAGTTTCAGTTCATATTGAAAATGGCTAGGGTAGGGTTTTACAAAATTGGGCAGAAAATTGAGCCCGTAAATGGGATCTTTATCGTTATCAATTTTTGTAGCCAAAAGCCTTTCGTGGGGATATTTTCCGAAATTATCGAAAATAAAATTCTTTATTTTTTCGGTGATCAAAACCCTATCGATAACCTCAAGGTCGTTGTCTTCAATATTGGATACAATGGCATAATCATCAGCCTGAAGCGTATTAAATGTAGAATTTCGGCTTAAAAACAATTTATTGTTAATGCGGTTTTTGCCTTCCAGTGAAACAATTTGGCTATTGGGCAAAGATTTAATGTTTTTGGTGTTTAGCTCAGAAGTGAGCACGTAGCCATTGGGGTGCTCAATTTCCAAAAACACATCGGCTTTTGGGATGTACAGATCATCCAAATCTTTATTGCTGGAATATTGCCAATGGCCATCATAAACAGCGGGGGTAATGTACCAGTACCTTAAATTATAATCGCCTTCGTCGGTAACGCCATAACTGGTGAATTTTGAGTTGGGTATTTGTACGGTGTATTCTAATTTAATGGTGTACGCGCCATTGGGCTTTAAAGGTTCGTTTAGTGCTACTTTAACAACGTCTATCTGGTTTTTTAACGGATGAAAATGCAAGGCTTCCCCGTTTTGTTTTATGGACGTGATAACTGAAAATCCGCGGTCTTCATTTTTGGCGAGGTGGAAATCATTTTTATATTCATCGGCCATCCTTATGGCTAATTGCGTTTTTTTTGTAGAATAACTGTTGCTCCAATCGTTTAGGTAAATGGTATCCAACGTGTGGTTGGTGGTATTGTGGTAAACAATGGTTTGCGAAATCTTGATTTGTTTGTTGTTAACATCAAATACCGCTTTTAGGTCAATTTTATTTTGACTGAAAAAGATAAGGGGCGTCAGCAAAAAAGAAATAAAACTAAAAAAGGGTATTTTCAATTTTTAAACAATGTTTAGAATTAGCAAATTTGAACAAGGCGCTGCAAGATAATAAAATATATTAGGGCAAAAGCCGCTAAAACAAGTTATTATGCGTGCATAGGTAAACTGTTCTGAAAGCGTATTTTTTGATTTAGAAATTAGGACTTAACCCTGAATGTTTGTAGAAGTTGTCTAGTATTTCAATTACCTCTTCTTCAGTATCCACCAAATGTACGAGGTCTAAATCTTTTGGGCTAATGTTGGCAAATGTGTCTAGTAGTGTGTTTTTTATCCAATCCATCAAGCCTTCCCAGAAATCGGTACCGACTAAAATAATAGGAAATTTTCCAATTTTATGGGTTTGTATAAGTGTTAGGGCCTCAAAAAATTCATCTAAAGTACCAAAGCCGCCGGGCATAACCACAAAACCTTGCGAGTATTTTACGAACATCACTTTTCTAACAAAAAAGTAATCGAAATCTAGGCTTTTGTCGGGGTCTATGTATGGGTTGTCGTGTTGTTCAAAAGGGAGTTCGATATTAAGGCCTACCGATGTGCCACCACCTAAATGAGCTCCTTTATTTCCGGCTTCCATAATTCCGGGGCCGCCACCGGTAATAACGCCATAACCGGCCTCAACAATTTTTTTGGCAATGCTTTCGGCGAGTTGATAATATTTCTGATCTGGTTTGGTTCGGGCAGATCCAAAAATGGATACACAAGGGCCAATTTTGCTCATTTTTTCGAACCCGTTAACGAATTCGCCCATAATTTTAAAAATGGCCCAAGAGTCGTTGGTTTTTATTTCGTTCCAGCCTTTATGATGTTGTTCTTTTCTCATACTTTAATTTAAAATAATTTTTGTTGAAAGGTGCAAAATAATATTAAAATATGAAATTTTAAAGAGAGAAACCTTGATGAAAGTATGGAAAGTTGATGGGCGAAAATAAAAAAGAGGCTGTCTGAAAAGTCATTTAATTTCCGTCTGTCAGGTTGAGATTGTCG
>CAZZDI010000029.1:0-20637 GCA_964653155.1 uncultured Flavobacteriaceae bacterium
CATCCAATTGGGCGTTATTACGAATGCCCCCACCAACAATCAACGGGATATTCAACTCACGTTTAACGGATTGAATGATTTCAGCAGTCACGGGGCAAAGCGCGCCACTGCCCGCCTCCAAATAGATCAATTTCATGCCCAAAAGTTGGCCAGCCACAGCGGTATCGACTATATTTTGGATATTATTTCTTGGCATGGGCTCTGTTCCGGTAATGCGCTGTACAGCGGTTTCTTTTCCGTTTTGAATCAAAATGTAGCCCGTTGGAATAATTTCGAGATTAGTTCCTCTTAGTTTTGAAACCGATACCACATGCTTCCCGATTAAATATTCGGGATTTCTTCCCGAAACCAAGCTTAAAAACAACAATGCATCGGCTTTCTCGGTAATTTGGGTAACATCGCCCGGAAAAAGTATCACGGGCAACGAGGTGTACTTTTTTATTTCGGCCACTAAAATTTCTGTAACGTATTCAGCTACTGTGCTTCCCCCAACAAAAATATGGGTGGCCAGCGATTGCTTTACTTTTTCGATAAAACTTTTGGTATTGGAAAGTTCAAATTTATCGGGATCCATTAAAACGGCTAAGAGTTTTTCCCCTTTTTCGGATGCTTCGCAGATACTGTTGTAGAGCTGATGTTCCATTAAGCAATAGCATAGGCACAGGTAAAGCCTTCAAACTCTAAAAATTCAATATTGAAACGGCATTTTTTGCCTTCATAATCTATCCAGGCTACGGTTTCGTTTTCACCATTGGATATTGGAACCACTAAACAATGCTGTTTAAAACTGAGGCCTGGCGTAGCGAATAGTTTGTACAACGATTCCTTTACACACCATATAACAGTCAGTTTTTCAACATAATCGGCAGCCGTTTCATCCAAATAATCATTTTCGTAATCAATAAATTTATGGGCAATGATCTGTATTTTGTCTCGCTGTTTTTCAATATCGATACCAATAATGGAATCACTAATTATTATTGCCGAAAAATGGAATGAATGCGTTATCGAAATTTGTTTGCCATCTTTTAAATGCGGTTTGCCATTTTCGTCGTAAAACAAATCGGCATCGGCATAACCAAACTCCTGCAATAATCGCCTAACGCTTAAAAAACCACGTTGGTGCAGTTCACTTTTCATGCCTAAAACACGCTTCAAACTTTTGGTTTCTAAATTCACAGACGCCATCAAATCATCAAACCCTTCTGTTATTTTCCAGATTTTAACAGTAGTTTGTGAGTTTGGTGTAATGGTTTTGTAAAGTGGCATTTAGTATTCTGAAAGTTATTGATTATCTTTGCACCGCCTAATAAAGCTCTTCCTTTTTGTGGTAGCGAATTTAAGTATTTTAAAAGCTATTAGCAATCAAGTTGGGGTTTAAAAACTAAAGAAAAAATACTATGAGTACAAAAACAGTTCCTTACGTGGCCAATAAAGTAAAAGACCTATCGCTTGCCGATTGGGGAAGGAAAGAAATTGAGTTGGCCGAGGCCGAAATGCCAGGCTTGATGAGCCTTCGTGAGGAGTATAAAAACGAACAACCTTTAAAAGGCGCTCGTATTGCGGGATGCTTGCACATGACCATCCAAACTGCGGTGTTAATTGAAACCCTTCAAGCTTTAGGTGCCGAGGTGACTTGGAGTTCTTGCAACATTTTCTCTACACAAGACCAAGCTGCTGCTGCGATTGCTGCTGCCGGAACTGCCGTTTACGCGTGGAAAGATATGACCGAAGAGGAATTCGATTGGTGTATCGAGCAAACTTTATTCTTTGGTGAAGACAGAAAACCATTAAACATGATTTTGGATGATGGTGGCGATTTAACCAACATGGTTTTAGATAAATACCCAGAGTTGGTACCGGGCATTAAAGGATTGAGTGAAGAAACCACCACTGGGGTTCACCGTCTGTACGAGCGTATGCAAAAAGGCACTTTGCCTATGCCGGCCATTAACGTAAACGATTCGGTCACCAAATCAAAGTTCGATAACAAGTACGGTTGCCGTGAGAGTGCCGTTGATGCCATCCGACGTGCTACCGATGTGATGTTAGCCGGAAAACGTGTAGTAGTTTGTGGTTACGGCGATGTTGGTAAAGGAACTGCCGCTTCGTTTAGAGGTGCTGGAAGTATTGTAACCGTTACCGAAATCGACCCGATTTGTGCATTACAAGCAGCCATGGATGGTTACGAAGTTAAAAAACTGGAAAACGTCATTGGAAAAGCCGATATTGTAATCACTACTACAGGAAATAAAGATATTGTTCGTGGCGAGCATTTTGAGGCCATGAAAGACAAAACTATAGTATGTAACATTGGGCATTTCGATAATGAAATCGATATGGCATGGTTGAACAAAAACTACGGAAACACAAAAAACGTTATCAAGCCACAAGTTGACAAATATACCCTTAACGGAAAAGATGTGATCATTTTGGCACAAGGGCGTTTGGTGAATTTAGGTTGTGCTACCGGCCACCCCAGTTTTGTAATGAGCAACTCGTTTACCAACCAAACTTTGGCACAAATCGAGCTTTGGAACCACAGCGACAAATACGAAAACAAAGTATATATGCTGCCGAAACACCTCGATGAAAAAGTAGCTAAATTGCATTTAGAAAAAATTGGCGTAGAACTGACCGAATTACAACAAGACCAAGCGGAATATATTGGCGTAAAAGTAGAAGGCCCTTATAAGCCTGAGTACTACAGATACTAGTTTAGATTTTCAGACTTTTTAGATATTTAGAACCCTTGCAGAAATGTGAGGGTTTTATTTTAATAACCAATTAGCAAGATACCTTTTAATGGTAGCTGCATTCGGCTGCTAACATATAATGTTTCCAGAAATGAATAAATTTTAGAAAAATCATCTGAATTCCTGTATTCATTGCGCACCGCAATCACCAAGTATTCAACTTGAAACATCATACTAGCCTGAAATATATCTTTTAAAAATTGATTGTTGGCGATTGCTCTTCCTGCTTCCACTTCAATAACAACTTTACCATCGGAACTGACGGCATCAGCGTTGAAACTCTTATCTATTTGATTATTGAGCCCAAACAAAACAGGAACGTGTATTTTAGATTCCTTCGATTTGCCTTTTTCAACTTTAAAGCCTATATTTTCAAGAGGTTTTCTTAAAAACTCAAGTACTTCGTTACTACTGTAAGTAAATGTACTTGATGATATTTTGCCATCACAGCCAACAAAACAATCTATAACATCTTGCATCTGTTTTGTTATGCCTTGTGAGCGTGGAAAAAATTGAAAACGAATCATAATTGAATAAATGTCCTACGAAGATAATAAAATAAAAGTCCCACGCTTTAACGAAGCTTCCGGTTTTTACACCACCAAAAAGCGCTCGAAAATCATGGGCAAAATACGGGGCAAAAACACCAAACCCGAACTGTTGTTTCGGCGTGCGCTTTGGGCTCGGGGCGTTCGGTTTCGGGTGGATAATAAAACGTTGCCCGGCAAGCCCGATGTGTCGATTAAAAAATACAGATTGGCTATTTTTATTGATGGGGAATTTTGGCACGGCTACAATTGGGACGAACGCCAACAAACCATAAAAAGCAACCGTGCATTTTGGATACCCAAAATTGAACGCAATATTCAGCGTGATAAAGAAGTAAATCAGCAATTAGCAGATATGGATTATACCGTTTTTAGGTTTTGGAGCCGAGAAATTAAACAAAACCTCAACCAATGCATCAACGATGTTATGGTTTATATTTCGACGGAATATGATTTTTGAAAAATTATTCAATTCGAAATACCATCCTCGCTTCGACTACGCTCTGCGACCATACAAAACAACATTTATATACTAAAAATCACTCATCCACTAAATCTTCCTCAAAATACCACCACAGGCTAGAATCTATGGCTTGTTTCATTTTATCGAGATCTGCATCTTCGTTCAAAAACACGGTAATGTTTTCATTAGCTCGGTTTTGCTCAACACTTTCCCGTATTTCAATGGCTTCAATTTCCTTAAAATGCTCTAAATGTTTTTTAACACGTTCATCTAAAGATTCATCGCTTAAAAAAATCTTGATGGTAGGTTGGCTTGGGGAGTTCCTAATTTCTGATCTAAACGGTAGCATATCTATACAATTTTCAAGTGAAACAATACAGCTTTTGCAAAAGCAATTCCTTAAAGTTAAACATTTAATTTATATCTTTTGAAGAAATTTTGGGCATGGACAGTAAATATTTCAGCATTCTGAACAAACAATTGGCACAAATGGAAACGCACATACCCAAGCACCAACTTACCGTTGAAAAAGTTTCAAAAAGCAGTGTTGGCTGGCATTTATCGCATTGCTTAATGGTAATAAACGGTGTTTGCGGCATATTGGCAAAAACCAAACCCGAAAACTATAAACGTGATTTCAACATAAAGCGAACCATCATATTTCCATTAGGCTATATGCCACGCGGCATGGGCAAAGCCCCAAAAGTAGTCGTACCAACAAAAGCCATTATGGCAGAGGGTTTAGAGGAACAACTGAATTTTGCCAACAAACAAGTTGAAGCCACAAATCATCTTCCCGAAAAAGCCTATTTTATTCACCATATTTTTGGCATGCTTAACAAAAAACAAACACTTCAATTTTTGACCATACACACCAATCACCATTTGAAGATTGTACGAGATATTTTGAAAAGTGAAAACCCTCTCCGAAATTCGGAAAGGGTTTAAAAAGATGTTTTTATTAACCCCGAGAACTATCGGGACAATTGATAAGTCAATTTTTACTCCACTAGTTTTAGCAACGCCAAATCGTGAAAATAAAAGTTTCGGTCGTTGTTCATCGACACAAACAGTCCATTAGGAAATTGACCACCCAAAGCCGCCGTAGTCACCTCACAGCCATCGGTTTCAACAGTTCCTAAATTCAGTTCTTTTATAAATGCATTGGTTTCTAAATCGAAAATATTAAAACTGTGCGCTTGCTGGTTCGACACGATTAAAAAGCCTTTATCGGCATATTTTGCAATGGCAATACCTTCAATATCTTCCCTAAAATGTTCGCCGCCAAAGCAACTTATTTCTTCGTCGCCCATGGAAGGCTCGGCATGGTATTTACGAATGCAATGCCCTTCATCTGAAAAATAAACGATACCATTCTCATTATCGACTGCTATGGCCTCAATTTCCTTTTTGCCGCTGAATGTGCCAAACTTACGCACCAAATTGGCATGTACGCCCAAACTATCGGAAACCAATTCGTATTGGTGCAAATAACCGGTTTTTGGTCCGGCCTTTCGCCCAACAATCACATAAATACTTCCTGTTTTTGGCGATTTGTACAAGGCTATGCCCATGGGCAGATTGTGCTCTGGCTCGGTAGCCTCTTGAAACACCTTAAAACCGCCGTTGTCCAACGGTTGCATATCTGGCACGGAGAACACACGGAATTGCTGGCGCTCCCTCTCGCTAAAGGCAATAATATCGGTTTCAGTGGAATCGGTCAATTTAAAACCATATTGCAAATCGACATTATTGGGGCGTTTTACATTTTTAATGCTCTTGCTTTCAATTATTTTTCCGTTTAAATCGAAAGCATACACACCGCCGTTGGTATTTTTATCGGTTCCGAAAACAATACTTTCGGCAGGGTTTTCGGCATTTACCCAAATTGCAGGATCATCAGTATCATGCGGGGTTTGTTCGGTAATTACAGTAGGTGCGATTTCGGGCAATTTGCTGCCGCATCCCACAATTACCAGAGAAGTTATTAAAACTATAGTTATTTTAAATTTATTCATTTTCATTATTAATTTTTTGAATATTCATTTTGTTACCAAGACTTCGACAGGCTCAGTCTGACATGGTTGATGAATGTTTGTTATTATAATATCACGCTAAGCTTGTTGAAGCGCGCCTCGTAAACTGCTTTTGCTTTATTCTAATTTCGTTATGTTTACAGACAATCATTTTAATTTTTAAACACATCGTATTTTAACCCGAAAGTTAATCGTTGTCCGTAAAACTCTTTTTGCATGGTTCTAGCCTTTACCCCTTGGAAATAACGCAATGGTTGGTCGGTAATGTTGTTTACCCCCAAATACAGACTTAAGTTTTTGTTGATGGCCACGTTGGCATTAAAATCTAAAAATAATTGCTCATCGTAATATCTGTCTTCAAAAGCGCTACCACCAATTTCATCAATGTATGAATCTGAATAATTGGCCGATAAACGGAAGCTCATTTTTTTGGTAGCATAGGCCAACGAACCGTTGAACATATTTGGCGCCGTGCCTGGCAAATCTAAATCGGCGCGCTCGTCGCCATCTTCGTTTTTAATACCATCGGCACTTGAAGTTAGGTAAGTATAGTTAAGCATGATGCTGAAATTTTTCGCAAAACCGGGCAAAAAGTCCAACTTACGCTGTAACGATACTTCTGCCCCAAAAACGGTCGCTCCATCGCCATTTAGTGGCTGATACACTTCGTAACCATTGTTGTCTTCAGATTGACTGGTATAAACAAAATCTTGGATGTTTTTGTAAAAAAGACCACCCGAAACAATACCAACCGATTTAAAATAATGTTCGGCCATCACATCAAAGTTCATCGAGGTTGTTGGATCCAATTCAGAGTTTCCTAAAAAGATTTCTTCATCTTCGTTGTTTATTTCTTGGTATGGCACTAAATCTACATAATTAGGACGCGCCAAAGTATTGGTCCAGGCAAAACGTAACACGGTGTGGTCGTTCTTTAAATTATATTTTAAATGCAACCCGGGCAATACGTTAGTATATGAGTTTTCGCCTTTAAGGGCATTGGTGCCGGCATAATCGCCTTCTTCGTCAAAAACAAGTTCGTTACCCAAACTGTTAATTTGAGTGTGCTCTACCCTAACACCAACCAACATACTTAATTGGCTAGACAACTTTTGGTTGGTCATGGCATAACCGGCGTAAACATTCTCATCGGCATCAAAATTGGCCGTTAAATATTCTTCTGGAAGATTTTCACTTTCAAACAAGGCTTGGTCGTTCAAGTTTAAGCTACCAATAAACTCTGGAGTAGCAAAAGTACCCACCGCATATTGGCTTCCGGCCAAGAAATCTGCATCAGAATAACTGCGTGTAGGCACATCGCCCAACATATCCAAGGCACCGGTTAACGGGCTAAACTCTGTAAAATCGTTATCCCTGTTTTTATTTTTGAATCGGGTTTTGGCTCCGAATTTTAAAAACCCATCTTCGTTACCGAACAAATCAAGTGGCAACTGGAAGTTTACAAATAAGTTGATGTCGCGCTCTTCGGTATATTGGTTTTCCTCAGTTAATTCACCAAATTCAAAATCACTAAAAAGCGCATCGTTGGCATCTTGCGGAGTAAATAACGGATCCTCCAGATTATTGTTGAAGTTAACACCGTATTCGCTTTCGTACTCTAAATAACGTTCGTTCAAGCGCTCTTCGGAAGCCTTTGAAACCGATGCCATCCAATCAATTTGCAAATCGTTGACTAAATGTTCGCCACCCAAACTAAAGTTGAACATACGTTGGTCTTCCAAACGTCTGTTTTTATTTCGTTTACTATCAATTCCGCCTTTAGACTGTCTTTTGGCTTCCACCGGAAAACTGGTTAAATTTCCGTTGCCATCAACCGAAAAATCTCCTGGCTCAATATCTTCCCCATCTAAAATTTCGTGCTCTAAACGGAATCTGTTTTCGCGGTCGTCACGCCAATTATAAATCGATTTCAAATAAATATTGTTGTTTTTGTTCAGTTTGTAATCCAGATTGGCCGAAAAACTTCTGCGGATACGTTGCACCAAATATTCTCGAATTTCGAACACATTGGCATACGGATTTACATCGACTTCCTCTAAATTGTCTTCGTCGTTAAACGCGTTATATTCAAACTCATCGGTCCATTCGGCTTCAAAATTGTCGCTCCCAAAATCATTATCGTTGAAAGAGGCCGAAACCATCCAGCCCAGTTTTCCGTTTTCGCTGCGGTCGCCCAATAAAAATGACCCGTTAAGAATTCGTTTATCGGTAATAAAATTTACGCCCGAACCGCCAGTTGCAGAAAAACGGAACCCTTGCGGCGACGTTCTGGTAATTAAATTTACAGATCCACCCAAAGCATCGGCATCCATATCAGGAGTTACGGCTTTGTTCACTTCAATAGTTTGGATCATATCCGAAGGAATCAAATCCATTTGCACGTTTCTGTTATCGCCTTCGGCGGAAGGAATACGGCTACCGTTTAAAGTCACCGAGTTTAGTTGCGGCGCCAAACCACGCACAATAATGTTTCTCGCCTCACCTTGATCTACTTGCATCGTGATGCCCGGAATACGTTTAACGGCGTCGCCAATATTGGCATCGGGGAATTTCCCAATTTGGTCGGTCGATACAATATTGGTAATGTTGGTTTTGTTTTTTTGGATATTTAACGCTCTGGCCTGCCCGCTGTTAAAACCGCTAATAACTACCCCATCAAGCTCTAACGCTTTTGAAGTAATGGTAATTTTAACCGTAGTTGTTTTGCCTTTTTCTACCAAAACTTCTGTTTTGGCATCCTCGTAGCCTAAATATTTTACGGTTAATACATGGTTTCCTTCTGGCACATCGAGCATTAGGAAATTGCCATCGACATCAGAAAATGTGCCTTTGTTCAACGACTCTATTAAAATGTTACTAAACGGCACTTGCAGTCCATCGCCATCGACCACAATACCTTTAATGTTTCCATTTTGCGAAAACCCCAAAAAAGACATTGCAAACAGGATAATAAAAGAAAAATAAGATTTCATCATTAGTTGATTTTTGTTTGCCACAAAACTAATTTCACCTTGGGTTTTCTGGCTGAAGTATGTGTTAACAAACAGTAACCAACTCCGTAAAAACGGCTATACAACATAGCAACATTAACACGGGCTTAACATAGCGGTAAAATTTGCTAAAGATTGAGCAAGTACGCCTGTAAATCGTCGTGAGTGCCCAACGGAAGTTTTTTGCGCAACCTGTAGCGTGCAATACGAACGCTATCTGGCGTAATACAGAGTATGGAGGCGATTTCTTTTGAAGACAAATTAAGCCTAAGCATCATACAAAGGCGCAATTCTGAAGGCGACAATTTTTCCAAAGCGTTTGTTTTTAAAATTTCAAAAAACTTAGGATGTATTTTTGAAAAGAAACCCATAAGTTCTTCCCATTCGTTTTCGCTAGATAGGCTAAAATCAATTTCCTTGGCCAAAACCGCCAATTTATTTTTTATAAAATCGCCATTTCGGGTTTTAAGATTATGGAGCGTTTTAGAAACATCGGCCAGCATTTTGTTTTTGTGGGCTATGTTTAAACTATAATTTGTTAGCGAAGAAATTTTAAAATCGATTTCTCGTTTTAGAGCTGCTTCTTCAGCCGTTTTTTTATCGAGATCGGCTTTTAAAAGTTGTTTTTTGTAATTAACGATTTGGAGTTCCTGCTTTTTTCTTTTTTTTATGTAAACCACCCAAACAGCAAAAACCAAAAACATGGCAAAGCTAATTATCATAACGGCAAGTTGCTGGGTTTTAATAACCTGGTTTTCTTTATTAAGCAAACCCACTTGGGCTTCCTGTTCCTTTACTTCATAGATCACTTCCATGGCACTCACCAATTCGGCATTATGCCTTTTCAACTCTTGCTCGTTTACAATGGCTTGGTTGTTTATATATTTATAAGCTTTTTGAAAATCGCCCATAGCGGCATAGGTTCGGGCCAAATCTTTTAGGGCGCTTTCCTCTTGCTGGCCGTTGTTGGTGTGCCTTGCCATTTGTAAAGCCTGTTGCGTAAACTTTAGGGCCGCGTTAAAATCTCCTGTTTTGCGGTTTACATCTCCAATGTTATTTATAATATTTATCTGCACATCCGACTTGCTATTTGTTGCATAACTATAAGCTTTATTGAAATAATTGCCTGCCAATGTGTACCGCCCTAAATCTTCGTGGATACTTCCTATATTTTCGTAAGCTATGGCCAACCCCGTACTATCCTGCCTTTTTTCAAACAATGCAAGGCTTTGTTCCTGGTACTTTAAAGCCAACTGATAATTGCCCTGTTTTTCTGCAACACTTCCCAAAAGCGCATAAGCCGTAGCCAGGCCTTTGATGTACTCCATCGTTTTTGAAATGGCAATGCTTTTCCCCAAATATTTGTGGGCTTCCTCAAATTTTTTTGTTGAAAAATTAATGGCTGCAATATTATTATTGGCATTAACAAAAAGCGTATCTTTTTTGGAGCAATTTTCTTGAGCTAAATGGTAATTTTTCAATGCTTCGCTAGATAAGCCCAAACGTTTATAAAAAGCGCCCAATTTTATATAGAGCTGAACTATTTTAAAGGAATCAGATTGTTTTTTTGCGGCCTTTAGCGCGTCTTTAAGCACGGAAAGTTGCTCTACTTCATTTGAAGCAGCTAATGGTTGGGCATAATTTATTGAAACGAACAGTAACCAGAAACTAAAGGAAATACACCTTACTTTAAAATCCATTTGGTTGTTTTTTTGGTATCTTTTAAAAAGGATTAAAGAAACCACCTTTATATTACCCCAAGTTTTCCTAATGATTATACTTACGTCAAGGCACAAAAAAAAGCGACTAAAATATATCAGCCGCTTTAAATTTTACGTTTAAGAAAACTATTTCTTAAGCCTCGAAAGGCTCGATAGAAACATAAGATTTGTTATCTTTTTTCTTAGTAAACTTTACAATACCGTCAACTCGGGCGTGCAAAGTGTGGTCTTTTGAAGAATATACGTTTTCACCTGGGTGGTGTGTATTTCCTCTTTGTCTTACGATAATGTTTCCAGCAACAGCAGCTTGGCCACCAAAAATCTTAACGCCCAAGCGTTTCGATTCTGATTCTCTACCGTTCTTAGAACTACCTACTCCTTTTTTATGAGCCATTGTCTTAAGTTTTTATATTGTTAATATTAACGGAAATTATTTTTCAATTCCGCCGTCTAATCTGTCTTGTAATTCTTTTAACTCATCCCATTTACCTTCGGCAGCCAAACCTGCTTGTTTTGGCCAAGTATCGGTAACGATGTGAGATAATCTTGAGCTTGCCTCAGAAAGAATATTGCTTAATTCTTCTGGAGTGGCTTTGGCTACTTTTGCAAAAGTATCCAACCCGGCATTAACCAACGCTTCTGCAGCTTTTGGCCCGGCACCTTCAATTTTCTTTAAATCATCTGCTTTTCCTGTTGCTTTTTTAGCAGCGGGTTTTGCTTCAGTTTTTTTAGCTGGAGCGGCTTTTTTGGCTCCTGAAGCTACAATACTTTCGATTACGATTTCGGAAAGGGCTTGACGGTGACCATTTTTTACACGGTAACCTTTGCGTCTTTTCTTTTTGAAAACTATAACCTTATCACCTTTAAGGTGCTTTAAGACTTTTGCTCCTACTTGAGCTCCGTCTATAGCTGGGGCGCCTACAGTTACATTGTCACCATCTCCAATTAAAAGAACGTTATCGAAAGAAACTCCCTTACCTTCTTCTGTTTGTAAACGGTTAACAAAAACTTTTTGGTCTTTTTCAACTTTAAATTGTTGCCCTGCTATCTCTACAATTGCGTACATAGCGTAACGTTTTTATTAATTAATTTATTAAAAAAATGAGTGCAAATATACTGCTAATTAATTAAACTGCAAACGTTTTAAGTATTATTGAGAAATATTTCCGGTTTTTTTGAAGTATTGCATAACGGTAAGCGAGGCCACGACCGTTGTAGCAAAACCCATAATGGCCACCACAAAGGTTACCATGCCAATATCGGCATTAAATCCGCCATTAACTGTTTGCAGCAATTCGGGCAAAAAACCATTGTTGATTTCGGTGGCATAAAACAAAAAGAATACGGTAAAAACAAATGTGGCCACAGCGCCTGTTATAATTCCTGTTTTGAACCCTTCGCCGTATGAGAACCCGTTGAAGTTTTCCAACTTTTTAAACCGTACGGCTTCGTAAATGCCCAAACCTGTTATTAGTGCATTAAAAAAACTAAAAGCTGGATTGGTGTGCTTTCCAACTAAAGCCAGCACTAAAAAATAAGCTATTAAAACAGCGCTGGTAACTAAACCGAAACGAATAGGAAGGGACATATTTTTCATAATAGTCAGCTTAAATTGGTTCTCTTAAATTTCGGAAAAAATCTTTAAAAAAAATAATTTCATGGTTAATTTTTCAATTTCGACCTTAAATATCAGTCCATTAAAATTGTTAAAAAGTGAAAATGTTCCATTATTAAAAACTAATATTTAGTAATTTTGGATCTTAATCATTTAAATACCATTTCAATGAAATCTATTAAATATATTTTAGCATTTACCATTTTAGCGAGTGCTATTGTAGCCTGCAAAAACGAAGTAAAACCCGAGGTTAAAACGGTTGAAGTTGCCACAGAAGAAGCAAAGGAACTAGACCCTAATGCCACTTACGCCAAGGCCGAATTCACCATTGACGGGATGACCTGCCAAATAGGTTGCGCAGCCACCATACAAAAGAAAATTTCGAAAATGGACGGTGTAAAATCTGCCACAGTCAATTTCGACAAAAAGTTGGCCATGGTGGAATACGATGAAGCTAAAGTAAATCCAGAATTGCTGACAGAAACCGTAACAGATGTTTCTGAAATCTATAAAGTAAGCGACATGAAAACGGTTGAAACCTTCTCGAAGTAAACACGATAAATTTTCGCAAACCCAAAAGCTTTTTTGTTACACGGAAAAGCTTTTTTTATTTCATTGTTCTACGTTGTTTTGTTCTACAGCACCAGAATACTGCATTAAATAGCAACACATTAAGTAGTGTGTTAAATTAAAGCATATTACAGCTACCAAAAGAAGTAAATCATTACTGTCGATAAACAAATTATACCCTTGAAAATAAGAACTTAACAAAATTGATGTCGCAGAAAACAATAAGAAACAATTCGCTTTAGAGCGCTTTGTAATACACACCAACAAAGCCATAAATATGTATATTGTTCCAAAGAAAACATACAGAAGTGCCGAATTAAAAACCAACATTTCATGCATACCTTCAGAGTATATTTTTACAGGCACCACCACCAACAAGCCCAAAACAAGCAATATCCATAAAATTTTCTTGGGCATTATTAGTTTTGTATTCCTGTAAATAATCAAACTGTAAATAAAATAGGCTATGGCATGGCAAACCAAACCAATTGAGCTATATCTTTCATAGGGGTTATTAAAGTAAAATATCCCAAAAAAATTCAACCCTAAAGCCAACAAAAACAATTTGTTACCGCTCTTTTTGGTGTTTATCAAATAAATAACCAAGATTAAGGGAAAGGGCACAAACATAGTTATTTTCCTATTTAGATACTCCGGAAAAACAGCTCCTAAAGCATCCAAAAAAACAATTCCAAAAAAAATAAGATGCATCAATTTCTTTTGGCTAAACAGCTCCAGCAATTCCTCTTTTACCATGTCCCCAAAAACTCGCAAGAAAAAAGTTGATATTTTTTACGTCTATTAAAAACAAAAACAGTCATAATATGACCAATATACATTTTTATTAAAAAACCAATGCTTATACAGGGTAAGGAATAAAAAATTTAAGATTTTTTGTGCACTTAATCGATTATTTCCACCGCACGGTTTCCATGATGTGCTTAATATCCTTTTGCAAATAATGGGCCGCCGGCAAAATGGAGTCGTAGTTGGGTTTGGCATAAAAATAAAGCGACCCCGTTAAAAAGTGGTTGATGCTATCGGTAACGTAAAACTGTGCCGGAGAAGCCACATCGCCTTTTACCTCTGCAAAGGCACCGTACACTTTTCTTTGTTTATTTTCATAAGCTGTTACGGGAATTTCATCGGCCTTAATGGTGTGCTTTTGAGTGAAATTTTGGGCGTCCCTTAAAAAATCGTTTAGATTTTTTTCACTCCCACCAATCGCTTTATAGGTTAAAAAAATGGTGCCCTTCATGGAAGGATATTCTAAATTTACACCGAAACTTTTGGTTGCCGAAGGCACTTCTGAAACCTCAATGTTTTGGGCCAAGGTATTGACTTCAAATGAAAATGGCAATTCTAAATGACCTTCAACGTATTGCGCTTCAAGGTATTCCAACCTTAATTGCGCCTTGGGTTTTGGCACATAATCGTCTCCACAGGACAGAAAGCACACAACACCAATAACAGCAAACGTTTTTAAAAAAAGTGATGTTTTTTTGTTTTTCCCCATTTTTTCTATTTGATGCCTACAGGTTAGCTTTGCGTTGAAAGTATGGTAAACTTAACCAGTTTGATGCGTTTTTTATCCAATGCCTCAATAGTGAAAACGTAATTTTCAAAATTTATTTTACTGTTCAGCTTTGGAAAACTGCCCGAGATTTCCAGTACAAAACCGGCAATGGTTTCGGCCTCTCCTTTTTTGTTTTCAAAAAGAGTATCGTCTTCCAACTTAGCTATTTTATAAAAATCCTTTAAGGCTGTTTTGCCTTCAAAAACATAATTATTTTCATCGAGTTTTGAATAGGTTAAATCTTCGTCATCAAACTCGTCGCTTATATCGCCAACAATTTCCTCGATAATATCTTCCAACGAAATCAACCCCGAAGTACCTCCGTATTCATCAACCACAACGGCCAAATGCACTTTTTTCTCTTGGAACTCGGCCATTAAATCGTCCAACTTTTTGTTTTCGGGCACAAAAAATGGTTCCCTGATCAATGAAGTCCAATCGAATTGCTTTTTATCGATATGGGGCAACAGATCCTTTACATAAAGAATACCTTCAATGGTATCGATATTGTCTCGGTAAACCGGAATTCGCGAATAACCATTTTCAACTATACTGTCCATAACATCTTGATATTTCAACTCAATATTGAGCGCAAAAATATCAATACGCGGACGCATCACCTGTTTAGTATCGGTATTTCCGAAAGAAACAATGCCTTGCAGAATTTTATGTTCTTCTTTGGTGGTATCTTCCTCACTGGTCAGTTCCAAAGCTTGCGAAAGTTGATCGACGCTAATGCCCGCTTTTTGCTTGCCCAATTTATTGTGAATGGCCAATGTTACGCTGCGCATGGGCAAACTGATGGGCGACAAAAGCACATCCAAAACCTTTAGCGGATAGGCCATAAATGTGGCAAACTTTAGGTTGTTTCGGCTGGCGTAGATCTTTGGCAAAATTTCACCGAAAAGCAGGATTAGAAAAGTAACTACAATAACTTCAACCACAAATTTTATTTCCGGGCTGCTTAAATCCCCGAAAAGAAAATCGCCCAAAAAGGCAAACAAAATAACAATGGCGATGTTTATAAAATTGTTGGCCACTAAAATGGTAGCCAAGAGTTTTTTGGGGCGGTCTAACAGTTTGGCAATAATTTCTATGCGTTTGGATTTTTGTTCCAAACCTTCCTTAATCTGTTCGGCGGTTAATGAAAAGAGAGCCACCTCGGCTCCAGAAATAAGTGCAGAACACACTAAAAGCACAAACAAAAGTGCCAAACTATACACCACCGAATAATCGATGGTTGCTATTAAGCTTATAAAACTCGCGGGGTCAGGATCCAACTACTGGTGCTTTAGTTAAACATAGGTTTCGACAAATTGCCGATTAAGGAATTAAAACGGCAGATCATCATTATCATCTTGAATAGGTTGATTTGCTGAAGGTTGGTTTTCGGACGGCTTTTGTGACATTGATGCGTTTGGTGCCGCTGCATTGTTTTCACTTTCCTTTTTGGTAGAAAGAAACGTAAAATCGGTGCATTGTATTTCGGTAGAGTACCTATCGTTACCACTATCGTCCTGCCATTTTCTGGTTTTTAAGCGGCCTTCAACATACACCTTATCGCCTTTGCTCAAATATTTTTCACAAATTTCAGCACCTTTGTTCCTTACCACAATATTGTGCCACTCGGTATTTGTAATGCGTTCGTTTGTTTGCCTATTGGTATAGGTTTCGTTTGTTGCCAACGGAAAACGCCCAATGCAATTGCCGCCTTCAAAATAGTGCATTTTTACTTCATCTCCCAAATGCCCAATAAGCATCACTTTATTTAACGTTCCAGACATAATTTTTTCTTAATTCAAGAGAGCAAAAATAAAGAAATGTTTGGTCATTTCTTTATTTTTAGATTCCCGTTTTATTCATGCACATTCATTTAATTTTTTGAATTCATGAATCTTCGATTTTACGGAAATGACAACTCAAAAAGTTTCTCGGTTTCCACCGAGAGTTTTTCTTCGAGTAACCAATTGCCCTTCATTTTTTTAAAATTAATAAATTTTTGTGATTGGCATAAATTATCAATCAAAAATTAAACGACTCTATAAAATTATCAATCAAAACCGGAACAGCATAATCGCGCACTTCATCAACAGGAATTCCCGGCGCAGGCAACTTTTCTACATTTACAATCCAGAATTTGGTATACAAATGGCGGTGCGACAATTTGTGCACAACACAGTCTTTATTATATAGTGCAAATGTAAAATCGCTTCCTTTAACCAAATCGTGGCTTTCAATTAATGGTTTAAACGCACTGGCATCGTAATTTTTATTGGTTTCCACTAAAGGAAATTGGTACAAATTCTGCCAAATGCCCTTGCCTTCTCTTTTTTGCAGAATGGTTTTTCCGTCGCCCGAAACAAACACCAAAAAATTGAAATATTGTTTTTTCGCTTTCGCGGATTTGTTTTTCACCGGTAATTCGTCAACCCGGTTACTGCCGAAAGCTACACAAGTATTTTGAAACGGACAACTATTACAATCGGGATTTTTAGGCTTGCACTGTGTTGCACCAAACTCCATAATGGCTTGATTGAATTCGGCAGGATGCTCTCTATCAATCAGCTCTTGCGCCAAGGCTTTGAATTCTTTTGCGCCCTGCGATGTATTTATTGGCGTATCGACCCCGAAATAACGCGACAGCACGCGGTACACATTGCCATCAACCACGGCGGTCACTTCGCCATAACAAATCGATGCAATGGCACTGGCCGTATAATCGCCAATACCTTTCAATTTTAGCAGTCCTTTATATGTGTTAGGAAAAACACCGTCCAATTCGTTGGCAACATATTTGGCAGTGGCATGCAAGTTTCGGGCACGCGAATAATACCCCAACCCCTGCCATAATTTTAAAACTTCGCTTTCTTCGGCGGAAGCCAGATCGAAAACCGATGGATATTGAGCAACAAAAGCTTCATAATATGGTAAACCTTGCTTAACTTGGGTTTGCTGCAAAATAATTTCCGACAACCAAATACGGTAGGGATTCGTGGTTTCCCGCCACGGCAAAATCCGTTTATTTGCTGAATACCAGTTTATTATGATTTTTGAAAAATTCATCAATTCTTAAAATAATCCGAACAAAAGTAAACCTTTATAATATTAAATTTTAATTAATTAGGTTTGAAATATTGAATATTTAATTCCTATATTTGCATCCCTTTTAGAATTAATAGTAACATAAAATATAATATTAAAATGACGAAGGCTGATTTAGTAGCGAAAATTTCTGAGAAGTTAGGAATTGAAAAAGGCGATGTTCAAGCAACTGTTGAGACATTTATGGAAGAAGTGAAGACTTCTCTAGAAAGTGGAGATAATGTTTATTTAAGAGGTTTTGGAAGTTTTATCATTAAAACCAGAGCGGAAAAAACAGGTAGAAATATTTCTAAAAATACCACCATTAAAATACCTGCACACAATATTCCTGCATTTAAACCGGCTAAAGTTTTTGTAGAGGGTGTTAAAACAAACGTTGACGTAAAGTAACAACACAAAAGCCAGCATTGTTCTGGCATTAAAACAAATCATTAATTTAAAAAGACACTATTTATGCCAAGTGGTAAAAAACGTAAAAGACATAAGGTAGCGACGCACAAAAGAAAGAAACGTAGACGCGCTAACCGTCACAAAAAGAAAAAATAAACCAAAAAAAGTAGTTAGATCAGCTACTTTTTTTGGTTTAAAAACTAAAGTTCTTTGAAATGAGTTCATTTATTTTTTTTGGGCACTGTTTTGTGTGCTTGATGAACTCCACGGATACTTAAAAATCCTGTGAAAAAATAATGTATAATCCATCTGTACAACTTTAGTTGTTGGTTGCAAGTATTGGTTTTTGGTTGCGCAAGAGTGAGCAACTTTTAACTTTTAACTTTTAACTTTTAACTTTTTGAGTATGGATAAAAATTAACAAAATGGATAAAGAATTGATCATTAGATCTAGTTCCGAAAATGTTGATTTTGCCTTATTAAAAGATGGAAAACTTATTGAATTACAAAAGGATGAAGATAGTAACGACTTTTCGGTTGGTGATGTGTTTATAGCCAAAATTAGAAAAGCCGTTCCTGGACTAAATGCCGCATTCGTTAATGTGGGCTACGAGAAAGATGCATTTTTGCACTATCACGATTTAGGGCCAAAACTACCTTCGCTTTTAAAATTCACAAAACGTGTAAGCACAGGTAAACTAAAAGATTTTTCTTTAAAAAATTTCCCATTTGAAAAAGATATTGAGAAAGACGGTAAAATTACCGACGCCTTAAAATCTAATCAATCGCTATTGGTACAAATCGTAAAAGAGCCAATCTCTACCAAAGGCCCAAGGATAAGCAGCGAGCTTTCCATTGCGGGCAGGTATATTGTATTGGTGCCTTTTTCCAACCGCATTTCCATTTCGCAAAAAATAGAAGACCGTGAGGAAAAAGACCGCTTAAAACGACTTGTAAAAAGCATTACGCCGCCAGGTTTTGGTGTTATAGTGCGTACCGTAGCACAAGGCAAAAAAGTAGCTGAACTAGACAAAGATTTGCAAAATTTGCTCGGTCGATGGACCGCAATGTGCAAAAAGCTACACAAAGCTCACCACCCCAGTAAGGTATTGGGAGAAATGAATAAGGCCTCGTCTATCCTACGAGACATTTTCAACGATACCTTTACCGGAATTACTGTGGATGACGAAGAGCTTTACATTCAAATTAAAGATTATTTGCAAGAAATTGCACCTAAAAAAGAATCAATAGTTAAACTGTATCAGTCTAAAGTTCCCATTTTTGAAAAATTTGGAATTGAACGACAAATAAAAACCTCGTTTGGCAAAACGGTTTCTATGGCCAAGGGCGCCTATTTGGTAATTGAACACACCGAAGCCCTGCACGTTATAGACGTTAACAGCGGCAACCGCTCCAACAAAGCCAATAGCCAAGAGGATACAGCATTAGAGGTCAACTTAATAGCAGCTACCGAAATAGCCCGCCAATTGCGACTGCGCGATATGGGCGGTATTATTGTGATAGATTTTATTGATATGACCACGGCAGACAACCGGCAAAAACTCTTCAACCATCTTCGCGATGAAATGAAAGACGATCGTGCCAAACACAAAGTACTGCCCCCGAGCAAATTCGGATTGATACAAATAACAAGGCAACGGGTTCGACCAGAAATGAACATTAAAACCCGCGAGGAAAACCCCAACGGCACTAATGGCTCTGAGGTTGAAGCGCCCATTGGATTGGTGCAAAAAATAAACCACGACCTTGAACGACTATTTAAAAAAGACTATAAAAAGTTGACTTTAAACACACATCCTTTTATAGCAGCCTTTTTAACTAAAGGTTTTCCATCTGTACGTTCTAAATGGTTTTTAGAACACAAAAAATGGGTAAAAATTTTACCAAGAGATGCTTACACATACCTGGAATACCACTTTTTCGATAAAGATGGTAATCAAATTAAATAATTCAAAAACCCGCTTTTCTATAGAAAAAGCGGGTTTTTTTATGGGAAAAATTAACCAAAAAATTTGGTTAATTTTGCTACAGCCTAATCTACTAACAAAAAAACTGCATCCCTCCCCAAAAAATTAATTGAACTCTTGAAACCCCAACCATGTTATGAAAAACATATATTTACTCCTATTATCTTTGTTTATTTGTTTCAATGTGTTTTCACAAAACTTCATAACCACATGGAACACTACCAATACTGAATCTGGTTCCTCTGCAAATAATCAAATAACCATACCAACAAACCCTGCCTACAGTTACAACTTTACTGTAAATTGGGGCGATGGCAGCACAGATACCGGAATTACGAGCAACATAACTCACGATTATGCTACACCCGGAACTTACACCATTGAAATAAGCGGAAATTTCCCTTCAATCTATTTTAATGACGAAAACAGCAGCGATAAGCTTAAAATCATTGAAATTTTAGAATGGGGGGCTTCCATGCAATGGCAAACCATGGAAAGTGCTTTTTATGGCTGTACGAACTTAAATTTCGATTTAATTGATGTCCCAGACCTATCTCAAGTTACCACGCTGCAAAATATGTTTAGAGATTGCACTGCTTTTAATGGTATTGTAAACCATTGGGATATTAGTACAGTAACCAATGTCTCTGGAATGTTTAGAGGTTGTGGAATTTTTAACAGGCCTCTAGATAATTGGAACACAAGTAGTATAACAGATATGTCTGATACTTTTTATTCTGCAAGCAGCTTTAACGAGCCTCTGGACAGCTGGAACACCGCTGCTGTAACTACCATGGAAAACATGTTTTCCGGCGCCAGCAGTTTCAATCAAAACATAAATAATTGGGTGGTCAATAATGT
>CAZZDI010000030.1:0-2645 GCA_964653155.1 uncultured Flavobacteriaceae bacterium
GGACGCGGAGGTCGCAGGTTCGAATCCTGCCACCCCGACGAACCTAGTAATAGGTAAAAACAAAACACTGTTAATCTTATGGTTATCAGTGTTTTTTGTTTTTGGGCATTTTGTTTGCTGGCAAATAAAAGCATCTGTTTCCAATAAAAAGGTGTACAAATCGGTGAACACTTTCTCGCCGAAATTGTCGTAAATTTGAAGAGCATTTAAGAGCGATTTGACTTTCGTTTTCTAAAAAAATGTCAAACCAAAGCCTTTAAAAATGCAGACAAGAAACACCTTTTCAATTATGTTCTTCACTCGCAAATCGAGGAGCGGAAGAAATGAACAGCCCGTTTACACCAGAGTGACCGTTAGCGGTGAACGCAGTGAGATCAGCCTAAAGCGGACAGTTCCTACCAACTCATGGGACAGCTCCAAAAGCAGGGGGAGCGGCAAAGCCCCGAACATTACAGCCCTGAATGCCTATCTGGACCAAGTGTACGACCAGCTATTGGATTGCCACTGGAGAATATCTGAACACAACAGACACTACTTTTTTTAATATTCTTATTTCACGTCCTCAATTTATAAGCCTGAAAATTTTTTTGTACTTTTGTTAACCAAATGGTTAAACTTAATGGTTGAATTATGGCAAAACACAAAGACAATAAAACAGAGGAACAAATACTGGAAGCAGCTCAAGAAGTGTTTGAATCTAAAGGAATGGATGGTGCGCGGATGCAAGAAATTGCAGATAAAGTTAGTATTAACAAGGCTATGTTGCATTATTACTATAGGAGCAAACAACTCTTGTTTGAAGCTGTTTTCAAAAAGGCGTTTACCTTATTGGCACCACAGCTTAATGCCATACTTAATGATGATTCAAGCTTGGAAGACAAAATCAAGAACTTCACCCATAACCATATCAGTTTCATTTTAAAGCATCCTTACTTACCAAACTTCATCATTCAAGAGCTTAACAGAAATCCGCAGTTCATTGAAAAAATAAAAACCAATGTTGCTTTTCCCAATATTGACAAGTTTAAGGAGCAAGTAAAAAATGAAGTGGACAAAGGAACCATAAAACCTATTAGCGCAGAACAATTGTTCATCAACATTATATCCCTAAATATTTTCCCCTTTGTTGCTTCACCTTTAATCAAAGCCTTTACAGATGCTGATGACAAAACCTTCAAAACACTTATGGAAGCAAGAAAAAAGGAAGTATCCGATTTCATCATTAATTCCATTAGAAAATAATTCTCTATGAAAACTATATTTATATATGCATTAGTTCTGTTAACAACATGTTTTGGCTACAGCCAAAGCACAATGAGTTTACAAGAGTGTTATGAAGGTTTAAATGCAAATTATCCACTTGTTAAACAGCGTGCTATTTTAGATAGTCAAAAAGAAGCAGAACTTTCGGCTATTACAGCCAAAACGCTACCGCAATTTAACCTGAATGCCCAAGCCACCTATCAAAGTGACGTTACGGAAGTGCCTTTGCCAAACACGGGTATCGAACCTTTGAACAACGACCAATACCGTGCTACCCTTACGGCCAACCAGTTGATTTTTAATGGCGGAAAAATCAAGGCAACACAAGGGCTTCAGAATATTGCAACCGATAGAAAAAAACAGGAAGTTGAAGTCAATCTGTATCAGTTGAAACAACGTGTTAACCAACTGTATTTTTCAATTCTTCTGATTGATGACCAAACGGCACTATTGAATGTAAGGGAACAACAGTTACAGAGTAAACTAAAGGAAGTGAAGTCTGGAATAGAAAACGGCGTGCTGTTACCAACTTCAGATAAAGTTATTGAAGCCGAATTGCTTAAAATCTTACAGCAAAAACAAGAAGCCGTAAACAATAAATCAAAATTGATAACCTCCTTATCTGCATTAATTGGAATTTCCATTTCAGCTGAAACAGAATTCCAAAAACCTTTGGTCTCAATGAACGAAAGTTCTGAATTGAACAGACCCGAATTAGGTTTGTACAGCTTACAAAAACAAGAGATTGAACAGCAACAAAACCTACTGTCAAAATCATTGGTTCCTGAACTCAACGGTTTTGCAACAGGTGGTTATGGCAACCCAGGCTTGAATATGCTGGAAAACGACTTTACCTCTTATTACATCGTAGGCTTAAAGTTAAACTGGAATGTGTTCGACTGGAACGGCAATAAAAAGCAACGGCAAGCACTGGACTATTCAAAAGAATTGATAGACAATCAAGAAGAGGTTTTTAAACTGAACACAAACACCGCTTTAAATGAACAGCTTAAAGAAATTGAAACACTTGAAAACACCATTGATATAGACCAACAGCTTATGGTTTTGCAACAGGAAGTTGTGAATACTTCGGAATCCCAATTAAAGAATGGTGTTATTACAACCTCTGAATATGTTACAGAACTTACCAAATTGCACGAAACAGAAAATGTATTCAATCAACATAAAACCCAATTGGAACTAGCCAAAGCCAATTACAACATCCTTAAAGGAGATCCTAAATAGAAGAACGATGAAAACAACAAGAATAAAAATACTAACTGTAATAACTATAGCAGTTTTGCTAACCGCTTGTAACAGTAATGGTGATAAAGCAGATGGCTACGGTAATTTTGAAGCTACCGAAATAACCATTTCCGCAG
>CAZZDI010000030.1:2745-15705 GCA_964653155.1 uncultured Flavobacteriaceae bacterium
GATAAAGCAGATGGCTACGGTAATTTTGAAGCTACCGAAATAACCATTTCCGCAGAAAACACAGGAAAACTAATGGCTTTCACTATTGACGAAGGCACTGTTATAAAGCACAATCAATTAATCGGTTATATAGACACCATTCCTTTGTATCTCAAAAAAGAACAGCTTTTGGTTCAAAAAGAGGTCATTAATTCCAAATCCAAAGGCGTCTTGTCACAAATTGATGTATTACAGGCCAGACTGAAATCCGCCAATATCAACAGAACTCGAGTCGAGAACCTAATTAAGGACAATGCCGGGACTCAAAAACAGCTGGATGACGTGCAAGGTGAAATAGACATAATCAAAAACCAAATACGAAGTGTGGAAATCCAAAATGCACCTGTGGTAAACGAACTGAAAACGCTTGATGTGCAGCTACAACAAGTAGAAGACCAAATTCAAAAAAGTAAAATCGTTAATCCAATAAACGGAACGGTGCTATCAAAATATGCCGAAGCCAACGAGATTGTAGCTTTTGGAAAACCACTCTATAAAATTGCCGATTTATCAACAATGGAACTGCGTGTTTACGTAAGTGAAACCCAATTGGCCAAGATAACGATAGGTGAAAGCGTTTCCGTCAAAATCGATGACCAAGAGGGAATGAAAACCTATGAGGGCACCATCAGTTGGATAGCTTCAGAAGCGGAGTTTACCCCAAAAATCATCCAAACCAAAGAAGAACGCGTTGCCTTGGTTTATGCAGTAAAGGTTCAGGTAAAAAACGATGGTAGTTTGAAAATTGGAATGCCCGCCGAAATGTGGTTAAAATCAAATAAAAATCAATAACTATTTAAATCTAAAACTTATGAAAAGAACAACACTCATGCTATTTGCAGCAGCACTATTTATTGCAAGTTGTAAAGACCAGCCAAAAGAAAACAGCACAACTGAAACCAAAAAAGTTGAACACACAGAACAACATTCTGAAAGTGCTGTAATTGATAATAACTGGATGAACAACATAGAACTGAACAATGGTGCCAGATGGGAAGCAAACCCAGAAACCAATGAAGGAGTTGCCAATATGAAATCAATTTTAACACAGAGTAATCCTAAAGAGTTGAAAGACTATCACGAGATTGTCAATGCCTTGAATAAAGAGAAAAACTATGTCATCAAGGAGTGTTCCATGAAAGGACCTTCACACGATAATCTTCACGTATGGTTACTTCCTTTAATTGAAAAAATTGATGCTTTAGAAGAGGCTAAAACATTGGATGAAGCACAACGCATTTATAAGAGCATTGAGCAAAATGTAAATGCCTACGACGAATATTTCGAGTAAACATGGGCATTACCGTATCCAACATATCAAAATCCTATGGCAAGGTAACTGCCTTATCGGCTATTTCTTTTGATGTAAAGCCCGGTGAGCTTTTTGGGCTCATTGGGCCTGATGGTGCCGGTAAAACCACCTTGTTTCGCATCCTAACCACCTTGTTGATAGCTGATAAAGGACAAGCTACCGTGGCAGGTTATAACGTGCTTAATGATTACAAGTCCATTAGAAACAGTGTTGGCTACATGCCTGGGCGATTCTCATTGTATCAAGATTTGACCGTAGAGGAAAACCTGAATTTTTTCGCCACCATTTTTGGAACAACCATTGAAGAAAACTACGATTTGGTAAAAGATATTTATGTACAAATAGAACCTTTTAAAAATCGTAGGGCAGGCAAATTATCAGGTGGTATGAAGCAAAAATTAGCGTTGAGTTGTGCATTGATACACAAACCCAAAGTATTGTTCTTGGATGAACCTACAACCGGTGTGGATCCTGTATCCAGAAAAGAGTTTTGGGAAATGCTAAAGCGGTTGCAAGAAAAAGGTATCACCATTTTGGTGTCGACACCTTATATGGACGAAGCGGCCCTATGCGACCGCATTGCGTTAATTCAAGAAGGAAAAATCCTGGAAATTGATTCACCAAACGCTATTGTAAGCCATTTCCCTAAACTTTTATACAATATCAATGCTGACAATATGTACAGCCTTATCGAGAGTTTAACAAAGTATGAACATACCTACAGTATTTTTCCTTTTGGTGAGTTTGTACACTATACAGACAAGCGGGACTCTATGGATAAGGAAAGTTTAAAAGCCTATTTGGAATCACAAGGGCTTACGGATATTTACATAGAAGAAACCCAGCCTACCATAGAAGACACCTTTATGGAATTAGCCAAATAACTGTCAGTTCGAGCGCAGTCGAGAACCAAAAAATATTTTGATTGTGCTCAAGGCGACAAAATAAATTATGAAAAACAAAAACGTCATAGAAGTTGAAAATTTATCCAAATTGTTTGGGGATTTTGCTGCGGTAAACAACATCAGTTTTCAGGTTAAGGCAGGTGAAATATTTGGTTTTTTAGGAGCTAATGGCGCTGGCAAAACGACAGCCATGAAAATGCTTATTGGAATTTCATCGCCTACATCGGGAAAAGCAACGGTTGCCGGTTTTGATGTGTATAAAGAAGCCGAGTCCATTAAAAAGAACATTGGCTACATGAGTCAAAAATTTGCTTTGTATGATGATTTGACCGTAAAAGAGAACATCACTTTTTTTGGTGGCATCTATGGACTATCTAAAAAGCAAATAGACCTAAAGCGCTGCGAACTGGTTGAAGAACTAGGGCTTCAAGAAGTCACCAACAGTCTTGTGGCTTCATTACCCTTGGGATGGAAGCAAAAGTTGGCCTTTTCAGTTTCGCTTTTGCACGAACCCAAAATTGTCTTTTTAGATGAACCTACCGGCGGCGTTGACCCCATTACCAGACGCCAGTTTTGGGAAATGATTTACAAAGCCGCCCACAACGGAACGACCATTTTTGTAACGACCCATTATATGGATGAAGCCGAATACTGCGACCGCGTTTCCATAATGGTCAATGGTAAAATTGAAGCGCTTGATACCCCAAAAAAACTAAAAGAGCATTATAAAACAGACACCATGAACGATGTGTTTTTAAAACTGGCCAGAGGATGAAACGATTTGTAGGCTTTGTACGAAAAGAGTTTTATCACATTTTCCGAGATAAACGTTCCCTGTTTATTTTGTTCGGAATGCCCATTGCCCAAATATTACTGTTTGGTTTTGCCATTACCAATGAAATCAACAATGTAAATATTGCCATTCTAGACCAAGCCAATGATGTTACCTCTAAAGAAATAATAAATAAAATAGCGTCTTCTAAACACTTTAGCATTGTAGATATCATTCAGCAAGAATCATCCATAGAATCCATATTCAAAAAAGGAAAAGTAAAAGCCGTAGTTCAATTTGAAAATAACTTTGGGAACAATCTCATTAAAGAAAAACAGACCAATGTACAGGTACTTACCGATGCTACCGACCCTAATATGGCCAGCACCATCAGTAATTATATATCCTCAATACTTAAAAAATATCAGCAGGAATTAAACAAAAATAACACCATAGATTATCAAATTGTTCCGCAAAGCAGGATGGTTTACAATGCCGAATTGAAGAGTGTTTATATGTTTGTTCCAGGCGTGATGACCGTTATCTTGATGTTGGTATCCGCAATGATGACGTCCATTTCCATCACCCGGGAAAAAGAACAGGGCACTATGGAAATTTTATTGGTGTCCCCATTAAAACCGTTTCAGGTAATTATTGGCAAAGTGTTTCCGTACATTTTCCTATCCATTATCAATGCGCTAGTTATTGTGTTTTTGAGCATTTTCGTCTTTAATGTGCCTGTTAATGGTAGCCTGTTCTTACTAGGGGTTGAAAGCGTGCTGTTTATCATCACCTCATTGGCATTGGGTATTTTAATTTCAACCATATCAGCAACACAGCAAGCGGCCATGATGATTTCCCTGATGGGTTTAATGCTGCCCACCATATTACTTTCCGGGTTCATTTTTCCCATCAGCAGCATGCCCTTACCGCTTCAAGTTATCAGCAATATCATACCCGCAAAATGGTTTATCATTATCGTAAAAGGCATCATGCTAAAGGGTGTTGGCATTGGCTATATTTTTAAAGAAACCGCAATCCTTGTTCTAATGACCTTGCTGTTCATAGGCATAAGTGTAAAAAAATATAAAATCAGGTTGGAGTAAGATGAACATTATACTGTATATCATACGAAAGGAGTTTAAGCAAATCTTTAGAAACAAAGGCATGCTGCCCATTATATTTATTTTACCGATACTGCAATTGGTCATTTTATCCAATGCGGCAACCTACGAAATAAAAAACATTCAATTTGGATATGTTGATGCCGATAATAGCAGCACCGCAAGAGGATTGATAACGCAATTTGAAGCCTCGACATATTTCAATGTTTCAGAAAGATTTTCTTCTGAAAAAGAAGCTTCGCAAGCCATGCAGGAAGGCCAAATAGATGCCTACTTAAACATACCTGTGCATTTTGAAGGGGATTTACAAAAAGACAAAACAAATGCCATAGGCGTGTTTATCGATGCCATTGATGGTGCGGCAGCAGGCGTTATTAATGTTTACATAACACAAATCATTCAGAATTACAACAAGTACATTGCAACAGAATTGATACAGATTTCAGATACGGTACAAAAACCGAACAGTATTGACAGCATTCCTCTATTTTGGTACAACCAAACCTTGAACTACAAAACATTCATGGTACCCGGGATTTTGGTTTTGCTTGTTACCATGATTACGCTGTTTCTTTCGGGAATGAACATTGTGAGGGAAAAAGAAATAGGTACCTTGGAACAAATCAATGTAACGCCCATAAAAAAGCATCATTTTATAATTGGAAAACTATTCCCTTTTTGGGTTTTGGGAATGGGACTGTTGACCATAGGCTTACTACTCGCCAAAGTTATTTTTAACACACCCATGCTAGGAAATTTGGGACTGCTTTATGCCTATACTTCAGTTTATATATTAGTGATTTTGGGAATGGGACTTTTTATCTCAAACTTCACGGACACCCAACAACAAGCCATGTTTATCGCCTGGTTTTTTATGGTCATATTTATATTGATGAGTGGTTTATTCACCCCCATTGAAAGTATGCCAAAATGGGCGCAACTACTTACGGAATTTAATCCTATCAAATACTTTGTGGAAATCATACGAATGGTCATGCTTAAAGGTTCTGGGTTTACCGATATTTTTCCATTGGCCATAAAAACACTGGTCTATGCCATAATAATGAACGGTTTGGCGGTTTGGAGTTATAAAAAAACGAGCTAAAGGTGGATCGTCGTATTAAACATAAAAACAAATTGGTCACCAATGAATCCCTGTTTATGAGTGGAGTTGTTGCCTTTACTCGAGCATAAAATTTAAGACCATGAGCAGAAAGGGGAATTGTTGGGATAATTCAGTTGCTGAATACTTCTTAAAAACATTAAAGGTTGAACTGATTTATGATGATGATTTTAAAACTATAGAACAGGCCAAGACGGCTGTTTTTAAGTACATAGAAATTCGTATTTGGGGTGCAAAACCCCTTACGAAGTAGAGCAGAATTTTATCAATTTAAAAATGTAGCATAGCTCTTAGAAAAAATGTCCGACTTTTTGTTGCACCTCCAGAGGTTGAACATTTAAAAAATGAAGCATGATTTTTTTGTAATAAAAATAACTTCTTCAAAAAAACATAGGGAAGTCAATGCCATTTTAAAGAAGTAAAAATTTTGAGCTGATTTTAACAATAGTTAAGATTTGAAAATTAGAAATGGTATGGTTAATGCTATTGAAAAGCTCATAAATTAGTTGAAAATCCCTTAGTTGAAAATAAATGAAAAATTTTAATCGGGTTGATAGTTAAAGAGCTTTAAACCGACTTTAAGTATATTTGCACCAAATTTTGTAATAATAAATCAAGTATGAAGAAAATAATTTTATTTCTTACAATTATAATGGCCTTTATGGGGCAAGCCCAAATATTGGAACCCGTAAAATGGACTACTTCGGTCAATAAAATTTCCGATTCAGAATATGAATTAATCGCCACGGCAACCATCGATAAGGGCTGGCATCTGTATTCGCAGAATGTTCCGGAAAACGGCCCGGTTGCAACCACTTTTAGTTTTCAGGGCCATGGCAATTACCTTAAAAAAGGAAATACTTTAGAAGCGGAAGGATATGTTGTTGATGACCCCATTTTCGGAATGAAAATCAAATATTTTGATGCCAAAGCCAATTTTAAGCAACGCATCAAACTAAAATCGAAAGCACCATTTACGGTAAACGGCACCGTTGAATTTATGGTTTGCGACGATACCAGATGCTTGCCGCCAACAGAAGCCGATTTGGAATTCCATATAAAATAAGCTACAACCAAACATAATGAAGAAATTTCTTTTTGTAATGGCCCTTTTGGCTCTGTCATTTTCAGTGAATGCACAAATGATAGATCCCGTAAAATGGACCACATCAGTTGAAAAACTATCAGATTCAGAGTATAATTTAATATCAAAAGCCAAAATTCCCACAGGTTTTCATCTCTATTCGCAGGATGTACAAGATGGCGGCCCCATACCTACGTCCTTTATTTATGATGATAGCGAAGGCAACTTCAAAATTATTGGAAATACTACCGAAGAAGAAGGACAAATGGTAAACGACCCTGTGTTCGAAATGGAAATTAAGTACTTTGAGGATACGGCTATTTTCAAGCAAAAAGTTAAGATAAACGAAAGTGTTTCAGTAATACACGGGTTTGTGGAGTTTATGATTTGCGACGACACCAGATGTTCACCGCCCATAGAAGAAGATTTAGAGTTTAAAATTAACGGTAATTCGGTGGCTAATGTCGCATCTGAAAAAGTGGTTCCAGAGGTGGCCAAACCAAAAGGGGCAGAGTCTAAAAAAGGCCTGTGGTCTATTTTTATTATCGCTTTTTTGTCGGGGTTTGCTGCGTTGTTGACGCCCTGTGTATTCCCGATGATACCCATGACAGTAAGTTTCTTTACAAAACAAAGTAAAAATAAAGCCATAGGCATTAGGAATGCCATTATTTATGGGCTATCCATCATCGTTATTTATGTACTGCTAGGTGTCTTGGTAAGTTTGGTTTTTGGTGCCGATGCATTGAACGCACTTTCAACTAATGTATGGTTCAATCTTGCATTTTTCCTGTTGTTATTGGTTTTTGCGGCATCGTTCCTTGGGGCATTTGAAATCATGCTGCCCAATTCTTGGGCCAATAAAGTAGATAGGCAGGCAGATAGGGGCGGATATATTGGCATATTTTTTATGGCCCTGGCCCTGGCCATTGTGTCGTTTTCATGTACTGGGCCAATTGTAGGAACCTTGTTGGTTGAAGCAGCTACCGGCGGCAGCCAAATAGGCCCCATTATAGGCATGTTGGGCTTTTCGTTGGCCATCGCCTTACCGTTTGCACTGTTTGCCGCTTTTCCGGGGTGGTTAAATTCGTTGCCAAAATCGGGCGGTTGGTTAAATACCGTAAAAGTAGTGTTGGGCTTTTTGGAGCTGGCCTTGGCGTTCAAATTTTTATCGAATGCCGATTTGGTGTTACAACTTCATTTTCTTGAAAGGGAGGTGTTCATTGCCATTTGGATTGCCATATTTGGAGCCTTATCGTTTTATCTTTTCGGAAAAATACAATTGCCGCACGATTCGCCGGTAACCCATATTTCTGTGGGCCGTTTAAGTTTAGGTTTATTAACTCTGGCCTTCACCATTTATATGATTCCCGGGCTTTGGGGTGCGCCGTTAAATTTGATTAGTGCCTTTCCGCCACCGCAACATTATAGCGAGTCGCCTTACGGTGTGGGCTATACCCAGTTGGGGTCAGGTGGTTCGGCAAGCCATGAAGAAATTCCCGAAGGAGCGCATTTAATGCCGCCGCACAATATATTGGCTTTTAACGATTACGGTAAAGGTTTGGCCTATGCCAAAAAAGTGGGCAAACCCATTATGCTCGATTTTACGGGGCATGCTTGCGTTAACTGCCGAAAAATGGAACAGAACGTTTGGGTAAAGCCCAAGGTCTTGGACATATTAAAAAATGATGTGGTTTTGGTTTCCTTGTATGTTGACGATAAGCGCGAACTTGCGGAAGGCGAAATTGTAGAGTCGCAATTGAAACCTGGGAAGAAACTAAAATATATCGGACAAAAATGGAGCGAGCTGCAAACCGTTAACTACAAAACCAATTCACAACCGTTTTATGTTTTAATGGGGCATAACGAAGAAAATTTATTAGCCCCAGTAGGCTATACACCAAATGTTGATGAGTATTACGATTGGTTAAAGCAAGGTGTTTCAAACTTTAAAAAAAGAGCGGAATAAACCCTAAGTTGATTTGCTAGTTTTCCACTTTTAAATAAAATAGAACAATCCAAAAGATTGTTCCTAAGAAAAAATCTTTTGCAAGAAATTCTTTTATTTTTACTACTTTTCGGATAAATTCTGCTCAAACAATTTGGAACTAAACGAAAATAGAAATTTAGAGTTTTTCTTACCGCTTTTAAAAAAAGGAGACAAAAAAGCATTTCGGGTTATTTTCGATACTTACTACAAAAGGCTCTATGCCTTCTCCTTAAATTATGTAGATGAAAAATTTGCCGCCGAAGAAATTGTTGAAACCACCCTATTAAAGCTTTGGCAAAAACGGCAAAAAGCCGATACGATAAAAAACCTGAAATCCTATTTATATACCATGGTGCGCAATGCATCCATTGATTACAATAAAAAGGAAAAAAGGTTTGTTCGGCTAGAAATCGACAAGCATGATGCGGTTTCACAAAAAAGCCAATTTATAATAGAGGAAGAAACCTATGCCATTTTGTTTCAAGCTTTGGAAAATCTGCCCGAAAAATGTAAAAAGGTTTTTGAGCTATCGTGTTTGGAAGGCATGAAATATAAAGATATTGCGGAAGATCTTCAAATAAGCATCAATACGGTTAAGTCGCAACGTGCCCGAGCCATCGAACTTTTAAAGAACGATTTGAAAGACCATCCGTTTTTTCAAATATTATTGGCGGGTTTTTAGTTTAACCTGTTCCCGCAAGAGGATTGTTTCAATAAAATCCTTAAACATCATTCATTTTTTTAGGCTTCTAACATCGCGATGCAACTGGATTTTAGGCTTTTTATTCATGTTGAAAAGCAAAAAACTTAAAACTTTCTTAATTTTTTTCCACCCTAAATCAACTTTTTTAAGTCATATTGATAAAAGCACCTTGTTTAAAATGATTATTTGGTAAAAATGAGGTTAAAAATTTAGGATGTTTAAAATCCGGTAAATTCATTTTTAAAGCGCAAATGGAGCAAAAAGAACTTTCAGAATTTAAGATAGCGGAACTGATTTATAAATCGGTAGCAAAAATTATTTCTCCGGCCGAGCAGGCTATTTTAGATCAATGGCTAAAGAACAAAACCAATTTGGCCCTGTACAATAAAATTATAGATAAAAAGCATATTCAAAACAAACTAGCCATTTATAAACAGATTGAAACCGAAAGGATTTATAAAAACCTTGAGGGCAAAATGGTTAGCAACGATAATAGAGCGAAAAGGCTCCAGCGCTTCAAAGTGCTTAAATATGCTGCCGTACTGCTGCTGTTTTTAGGAGTGGGCTACTTGTACCAATCGGGCTATTTCAATAAAGAAACCCAGTTTGTTATTCCGGACGAAAGCATCACGCTTCAGTTGGAAAATGGTCAAGTTAAAATTATAAACGAAGATGGCACGTCCGAGGTTTTTGATGCCAAAGGCAACGTAATTGGTTCGCAAAGCGGTACGAAAATAGTTTATGGAAATACAACCGCAGAAGAAAAATTGGTTTATAACACCCTAACCGTGCCTTATGGTAAGCGTTTTGAAATCAATCTTTCAGACGGTACAAAAGTGCATTTAAATGCGGGCACATCGCTTAAATATCCCGTAAATTTTATAAACGGAAAATCACGGCAAGTGTTTTTGAAGGGCGAAGCCTTTTTTGATGTGGCCAAAGATAAAAAACACCCATTTGTGGTGAATGCCGACCAGCTGAACGTTGAGGTTTTGGGAACCCAGTTTAACTTTTCTAGCTACCCTGAAGACGTTGAAACCGATGTGGTTTTGGTTGAGGGCTCTGTTAATTTATATACCCCAAGTGATAAAAACAACCAGGTGTTGTTAAAGCCAGGATTTAAGGGGAGTTATAGTAAAAGCGCTGTTGGACAAATTTTAACCAAACCAGTTATAACCAGTATTTACACCTCGTGGGTTGATGGCGAATTGATGTTTAGAAACATCACTTTTGGCAATATTCTTAAAAAAATGGAACGGCATTATAATGTTGTGATCATCAACAAAAATACCCAACTCACCCACGAAAAATTCAATGCCAGTTTCAGAAACGAACCTATCGAGAAAATCCTGGAATATTTTAAAATAACCTACGGTATAGAATATTCAATTAACAACAATAAAATCACTATCAACTAAACTAAAACTAACATTTTGCCTATGGTATAAATACTGCAAAAACCAAACTAAACAAAAACATACCAGTGCTCCTTCACTAAATTTTTGAGCAAAAAAAAGAACCGGAAAATGGTGACGCATTTCCCGGCTATTTAAAGGTGTGATTAAAACTAAACCAATAACCACAATTAAACTCTTTAAAAGTATGAAAAAACTTCTTGTTAAGAAAAGAAGCCATCATTCTTCACCCTTAAAATTCGATTTAAAGATGAAGTTAAGTGCATTATTTTTTTTCGTTGTGTTTTTTACCTTACACGCAAACACCTCGTACTCGCAAAAGGCGAAAATCTCCCTAAACTTAAATAATGTAACCGTTGGCGAACTTATTGATGAAATTGAAAGCTCCAGCGAATTTAGGTTTGCTTATAAAATAAAGGACGTAAACCTAAAGCGAAATGTTTCCATACAGGTGGAAAAAGAATCCATAAAAACCATTTTGAACCAAGTGTTTTCAAACACAAACACGGCTTACAGTATTGTTGATCGTCAAGTCTTTTTATTAAAAAAGGAAGAAACCGATATTTTAAAAAATACCGAAAACAAAAGTAACGAAATCACTATACAAACGTGGCAAGTAACAGGCAGCGTACAGGACAATTTGGGGCAACCCCTACCGGGAGCCAACATTGTTGAAAAAGGCACAACCAACGGAGCGCAGTCTGATTTTGATGGAAATTTTTCAATCAATCTAACCAATAAAGACGCTGTGCTAGTGGTATCGTTTGTGGGGTTCATTACCCAAGAAATCCCCGTTGATTCGCAGACCAAAATAAGCATTAAGCTAAAGGAAGACACAGCCGCTCTAGAAGAAGTGGTGGTTATTGGCTACGGAACACTTAAAAAAGCTTTGGTTACCGGGGCTAGTGTGCAGGTAAGCGGCGATAATATTGAAAAGATGAACACAGCTAACGCCATTCAAGCATTGCAAGGACAATCGCCGGGTGTGCAGATTACTTCAACTTCTGGCCAACCGGGCGAAAGCTTAAATGTGGTCATTAGGGGAGTAGGCTCTACTTCGGGCAGCAACCCGTTGTATGTGGTTGATGGTATTTTAACGGGCGATATTTCGTATTTGAACAATGCCGATATCGAATCCATTTCTATTTTAAAAGATGCGGCTTCGGCAGCCATTTACGGTTCGCAGGCCTCAAATGGGGTGGTTTTAGTGACTACCAAAAAAGGCAAAAGAGGACAGGCGGCACAAATTACTTTCGACCAATTTTACGGACTTCAATCCGTGGCGCGAAAAGTAGATTTGCTCAATGCCACAGAGTATGCCACCATGATAAACGAAGCCGCCGTAAATTCTGGAAGAAATCCGTATTTAACCAATGCGCAAATTGCAGAATTGGGAGCAGGTACCAATTGGATGGACGAAATGTTTGTGGACAATGCGGCCACAAAAAATTATTCTTTGGGAGCAACAGGAAGTTCTGAAACCTCGGTGTATTCATCGTCACTGTCCTATTTTGGGCAAGAAGGTATTGTTGGCGGAAAGGATCTTTCAAATTACGAGCGTTATAATTTTAGGTTCAATTCTGAACATAAATTGTATAAAGATGTGCTAACCTTTGGTGAAAACTTAAGTTTCGCTTACATAAAAAACAATGGTATTGGTGTAGGAAACCAATACAACAACTCGTTGCGAAGTGCTTTTAGGGTTAGCCCGTTACTGCCCATGTACGGTACCGATGGTAATTTTTATAGTACAACAGGGAGTAGTGAGCCTTGGTTGGTAGGAAATGCCAATCCTTATGCCGAGATGCTGTACAACAACCAAAACGAAAGCAACAACCAAAAGCTATTGGGTAATATTTATTTGGAAGTAGAGCCTATTAAAAACCTAACATTCAGAACTACATTGGGTCTTGATTATTATGCAGGCGAAGGGCATTCGTATAGTCCAATCTATGAATTGTCTATCTATTCCTTTAGAAACCAAGACAACACCAACCAAAGTATGAACAAAGGAAAAACCTTGACTTGGGATAATTTGCTGACCTATAAATTTGATGTGGCTACAAATCATCATTTTGAAACCATGCTAGGTTCATCATCCATAAATTATGATGGCACTTACATTAATGGCGGAAATGTTGATAATGTGTTTGTTGGTCTAGGAAACGCATGGCTGGACAACACTACAAACCAAGAAGGCGGCCCGTTAATGGGCGTTGGCGGCGGAAAATCTGAAAACAAACGCATGTCCTACTTTGGTCGTTTAAACTACAACTTCAATGAAAAATATTTGTTGAACGCCACCTTTAGGGCCGATGGGTCTTCAAACTTCCACCCCGATAACCAATGGGGGTATTTTCCATCCGTTTCTGCGGGTTGGGTAATGTCTAGCGAAGAGTTTTTAAGTGCTTCAAATACTGTTAACTTCTTTAAGCTAAGAGCGAGTTGGGGACAGGTGGGGAACCAAAATGTTGGAGCGTTTCAGTTTTTGGCACC